>NZ_JBSPUQ010000003.1:101864-335098 GCF_056861055.1 Stenotrophomonas sp. 115C5 | reverse complement strand
GGCTTTGGCTTTGGCTTTGGCTTTGGCTTTAGCTTTCGCTTTGGCTTCGGCAGGTGCAGGGCGCAGCCCTGCCGACCCACCCTCCCCTGCGCACGAAAACGATTTCACTGTTTTCAGCAAACCGTCATCCCTTCGCCACGCCAGTACCATATTGCGGAGCAGCATGCGCCCGCGGGCGACCCATGCTAAAAAACGCCCGCCCATCGCTTAGATCGATCCAAGAACGACACTGCGATGGCCGGGAGTTGGGGGAGCAGCAACAGGACGTACCAGGCCACGCGCACGGTGCTACTGCCACTGCATGGCAATAGCGACAATGTCACTTCAAATTAGATCGATTCAAGTTGTCCGTGCCACGTCACCGGATCAATCCAGGAGAGAGGGAGAGATGGGAATGAAGCATTCAACACGTACGCATGGCCAGGACGCACTGGCGTTGGCCATCGCGCTGGCCTTGGCCGCCGCCGTCATTCCGGCTGGCGCCGCCGCGCAGCAGGCCGCTTCCACCGGCGCGCAGGAAGCCACCAACCTGGACAGCGTCCAGGTCACCGGCTACCGCTACGCCATTGAAAAGAGCCTTGAGCAGAAGCGCGACGCCAACGCCGTGGTCGAAGTGATCACCGCCGAAGACGTCGGCAAGTTCCCCGACAAGAACGTGGCCGACGCACTGCAGCGCGTGCCCGGCGTGGTCATCACCCGCAGTGGCGGCGAAGGCAAGACCGTCAGCGTGCGCGGCCTGGCACCCGACCTGACCTTGACCCAGTTGAACGGCAACTACGTCGCCACGTCGGAAACCAACGACGAAGCGACCCGTTCGTTCAACTACACCCTGCTGCCGTCGAACATGCTGTCCAGCGCGGAGCTGTTCAAGTCGCCGGAAGCGCGCATCGACGAAGGCGGCATCGGCGGCACGGTCATCCTGCACACCCGTCGTCCGCTGGACATGGAATCCAACTCGGGTTTCGTCACGCTTGAGGGCACCTCCTCCGATACCCACCACGATATCGACCCGCAGGCCTCGGCCCTGTATTCGTGGCACAGCAAGGACGAGCGTTTCGGCGTGCTGATCGGCGTGACGCAGCAGAAGCGCACCACCCGTACCATGGAAGCCAGCACCGAGGACTACCAGTGGTATGGCGCCGGCAAGGCGCGCGATGCCTATGGCAACGTGCAGGCGCAGGATGGCATCCACTACTGGTGGGGCAAGTCCGGTTTCAACAACCAGACCGGCGGCAACTACAGCGACTTCTTCATGCCGACCTCGGTCAACTTCGCGGTGAAGGAAGAAAAGCGCGAACGCAAGGGCGGCCAGCTGACCTTCCAGTTCAAGCCGGTCGACAACGTCACGATGACGGCCAACTACTTCCGCTTCGAACTGCAGGGTGATTACACCCAGAACATGCTGAAGATTCCGGAATGGAGCATGGCCCGCTTCAACGGCGATGGAAACTGGGCCGGTGGCCGCCTGCTCAACGGCCTGGACTTCGACCCCAGCGGCAACACCGTTACCGGTGCCCAGTTCGAAAAGCTGGCTGGAAAGACCTACTACTGCAGCGAAGACCAGGCCAAGGCTGCCGGCCTCAAGCCCGGTGGCTGGGGCCCGGACGACTGCACGGTTCCGACGCCGCAGCTGACCGGTGGCTACAGCAAGGAAAAAGCGCTGTCGCAGACTGCTGACCTGACCATCGACTGGGACATCAGCCCGCTGTGGAAGGCCTCGTTCACCGGTGGCCGTACCTGGTCCGAAGGTGGTCCGTCGATGAACTTCCGGATGTCGGCCAAGCCGCGCCGCAAGGTCGGCAACGATTACCTGTCGGGCAATCTTTACAGCGCCTGGGATCTGACCGGCACGCCCTCGGCCACCTTCTCGCCCGACCTGCAGCAGCAGCTGATGAACGGCATCGCCGAAGTCGACACCGGCTCGACCGATTCGTCGTGGAAGCGCACCGAAGTCAAGCAGAACTACTTCCAGGCCGATGTGACCAAGCTGTTTGAATCGGGCTGGCTGGACTCGATCCAGTTCGGTGCCAAGTACCGCGATGGCAAGGTCCACCGCAACACCGGCAACACCTACTGGACCTGCCAGGGCCGCGATCCCGCCGACTACAAGGACGGCCGCTACCAGGCAGGTTGCGACCCCACTGCCGGCGACGCGCAGCCCGGCTTCTTCCTGTCCAATCCGATCAGCAACATTGCAGGCGGCTTCAATGCCAACGTGTTCCCGGGCATCAACTACCCTGCGTACATCGACTATCTGAACAAGACCTACGGTGGTTCGCACAACCGTACCGAAGAAGACTTCGTCTACAACGTCAACGAGAAGATCTACTCGGGCTACTTCCAGGCCAACTTCCGCACCGAGCGCCTGCGCGGCAATGTCGGTGTGCGCGTGGTTCGCACCAAGCAGTTCGCGCAGTCCTCCGACTCGATCGAGAAGTTCAACGACTACTTCCTGGACAACGCGTCCGGTGCGCCGATGGCGTGCACCGATCCAGCCGCTGCGGCCTATCCGGGCTATGGCTGCGAGAGTGGCTTCGTGCGACTGCCGTATGATCTGGCGCAGAGCAAGACCCATGAACTGATCGGCGTCGACCGCACGTATACCGATATCCTGCCGAGCTTCAACATCGCCTGGGACATCACTGACACCCTGGTGCTGCGCGGCGCCGCGTCAAAGGTCATCGCCCGTCCGGGCTACACCGATATCGCCACTCCGGGCGCTCTGAGCTTCTACAGCGCCGAATACGTCGACGATCGTCGCGTCGCCGGCGGTGCGCCGAACCCGGGTTGGGCCGGCGAAGGCAGCAACAAGCAGCTGCAGCCGTTCAAGGCCACGCAGTACGACCTGGGCCTGGAATGGTACTTCCAGCCGGGCGCCGTGGCCGGTGTCGGCCTGTTCCGCAAGGACGTGAGCAACTTCACCGTGCCGGTCGTGCGCGACACGCAGATGGCTGTCGGCGGCGAAGTGGTGACCGTGCAGAACTACAAGACCAAGGCCAATGGCCAGGATGGTGTTTCGCAGGGCGTGGAACTGTATGGCCAGTACACCTTCGATTTCGGCTTCGGCGTGCAGGCCAACTACACCTACAACGACACCAACCTGGCATCGATCGTGATTGACGGACAGAACATCGGCTCGTCGCCGCTGGTCGGCAGCGCCAAGAACCAGGCCAACGTCACGGTGTTCTACGAGAACGACAAGTTCCTTGCGCGTGCCTCGTTCAACCGTCGCGGCGAAGTGGTGGGCGGCCTGCAGAACGGCATGACGGTCTACACCGAGCCGTATGACCAGCTGGATCTGAACGTGGCTTACAACCTGACCCCGGACTGGACTCTGACCGCCTCGGTGATCAATGCCACCAAGTCCGAGCAGCGCGTGCACCTGGGCAATGACACCAAGGCCCGTCTCGTCTCCAACACCTACGCAGGCCGCCAGCTGTACTTCGGCGCGACCTGGAAGTTCTGAAGCACCACGGGTTGCGCGGGTTCGCCCGGCGCAACCCACGCCCTGCTCCGGCGGGGACGTTCCTCCACGGCAGCCACGCTGGTACAGGTGGCTGCCGTTTTTTGTCGGCGCCTTGCCTGTCGTTCAGCCCAGCACTTGACCCTGCCATCGTTGGAAGGTGCACACTGACTCCACCCCAAGAACACCGAAGGAGCTACAGATGGAATTCCATGTTGACGGCATGACCTGCGGTGGTTGCGCGCGCAGCGTGACCCGCGCGATCCAGCAGATCGATCCGAACGCAAGCGTGGTTGCCGACCCGCCGACCGGCCTGGTCAAGGTGCAGACCACCGCGTCGCAGGAACAGGTGTTCGCCGCGGTGAACGATGCCGGTTTCCCGCCGCGTACCGTCTGATCCCCTGCCCTGCGTCCACAAGGAAGCCCGCCCCGTGTACTGACACAGGGCGGGCTTTTTGGTGCATGTGAAATCGATTTACTGCTTCTGTGCGCGTCGCCACACCGCACCGGTCTTTGCCGTATCGACCGGCACCGGCGTCTCATCGTCCTCACCCAGTCGCTGCAGGATCGGGCATTCCGGGCGCTCGTCGCCCGCACAGCAGCTGATCAGCGACTTCAGCGTGTCGGCCATCTGCCGCATGTGCTCGATGCGCTGTTCCAGATCGGCAATGTGCTGTTCGGCCAGATGCTTCACGTCGGCACTGTGCCGCGAGGTGTCGTTCCAGAGGCCCAGCAGATCGGTGATTTCGGCTACCTGGAAGCCGAGATCGCGCGCACGGCGGATGAAACGCAGGCGGTGGATGTCCGCCTGCGAATACGCCCGATAGCCCGACTCGGTTCTATCAGCGGCGGGAATCAGGCCGATCTGCTCGTAGTAGCGGATCATCTTCGCCGACACGCTGGAGGCCTTGGCAGCGTCACCGATGTTCATGCGGATCTCCTTCAGTGGGTGGCAGCGGCGGCGTCCGCCATCGGTGCCTGGAAGCGGCGCAGGCGCAGTGCATTGCCCAGCACGAACACGCTGGACAGCGCCATCGCACCGGCCGCGAACACCGGCGACAGCAGCACGCCCCAGACCGGGTACAGCACGCCGGCCGCGACCGGAATCAACGCCGTGTTGTAGGCGAACGCCCAGAACAGGTTCTGCCGGATGTTGCCCAGCGTCGCCTTGGACAGCGCGATGGCATTCGGTACGCCCTGCAGGTTGCCCGACATCAGCACCACATCGGCCGACTCCACCGCGATATCGGTGCCGGTACCGATGGCCAGGCCGACATCGGCTTCGGCCAGTGCCGGCGCATCGTTGATGCCATCACCGACGAAGGCCACGTGGCCATGCGTAGCCTTCAGGCGGCGCACCGCTTCGACCTTGCCTTCCGGCAGCACTTCGGCCACCACCTCATCGATGCCCAGCTGGCGCGCGATCGCCTGCGCGGTACCGGCGTTGTCACCGGTGATCATCGCCACCTTCAGGCCGAGCTGGTGCAGTGCCGCGATTGCGGCCGGCGTGCTCGGCTTGATCGGATCGGATACCGCGATGATCGCGGCCAGGCGGCCGTCGATGGCGGCATACAGCGGCGACTTGCCCTGGGTGCCCAGCTCTGCCGCCAGCGTCGCAAACAAAGTGATGTCCACGCCCAGATCGCGCATGAAGCGATCAGCACCGACCTCCACCCGCGCACCATCGACGTTCGCACGCACGCCCATTCCGGTGACCGATTCGAAATCGACCATCGACGGCAGTGCGATGCCCTGTTCAGTGGCTGCATCGACGATGGCGCGGGCGATCGGATGCTCCGAGCGCGATTCCACTGCGGCCACTGCCGCCAGCACCGTGCTGCGGTCGAAACCGTCCGTGATCTCGAGCTCGGTCAGGCGCGGGCGGCCCTCGGTCAGCGTGCCGGTCTTGTCCACCGCAACCACCTGCGCGTCCTTCAGCAGTTGCAGCGCTTCACCCTTGCGGAACAGCACACCCATCTCCGCGCCACGGCCAGTACCGACCATGATCGAGGTTGGCGTGGCCAGGCCCATCGCGCAGGGGCAGGCAATGATCAGCACCGCCACCGCATTGACCAGCGCGAAGCTCAGCGCCGGCGATGGCCCGAAGATCAGCCAGACTGCGAAGGTCGCCAGCGCGGCCAGCATCACCGCCGGCACGAACCAAAGCGTGACCTTGTCGACCACCGCCTGGATCGGCAGCTTCGAGCCCTGCGCCTGTTCGACCATGCGGATGATCTGCGCCAGCATCGTCCGCGCGCCCACCGCCGTCGCGCGCACCGTCAGCGCACCCTTCTGGTTGACCGTGCCACCGACAACGCTGCTGCCCGACTGCTTCTCGACCGGAATCGGCTCGCCGCTGATCATCGACTCGTCGATGTAGCTGCGACCGTCGACCACCTCGCCATCGACCGGCACGCGCTCGCCCGGGCGTACTTCCACCACGTCGCCGCTCAGCACTTCATTGACCGGAATATCGATGCTGCGGCCGTCACGGATCACATGCGCGACCTTGGCCTGCAGGTTGACCAAGCGCTTGATCGCTTCGGAGGTACGGCCCTTGGCCCGAGCTTCAAGGAAGCGGCCGAGCAGGATCAGCGCGACGATTACCGCTGCCGCTTCGTAGTAGACGTTCACCGTGCCCGGCGGCAGCAGCCGCGGTGCAAAGGTCGCTACCACCGAATAACCGAACGCCGCGGCGGTGCCCACCGCCACCAGCGAATTCATGTCCGGCGCAAGCCGCAGCAGCGCCGGGAAACCCTTCTGGTAGAAACGGCGGCCGGGAATGGCCAGTACCAGCAGGGTCAATGCGAACTGCAGATACCAGCTGGTCTGCATGCCGATGTTGGCCATCACCCATTCGTGCATGCCGGGAATCAGGTGCGAACCCATCTCCAGCACGAACACCGGTAGCGCCAGCGCGGACGCCACGATCAGATCGCGTTTCAGTTCGGCGCGCTCGGCATCCTTCTTTTCTGCAGCCTCATCGTCGGACTGCACGCCGGCCTCGATCAGGTGTGCGGCGTAGCCGACCTTGTCGATGGCCGCCACCAGCGCGTCAACGCCTGCCACGCCGCGCACGGTCGCACGCTCCGTCGCCAGGTTCACGCTGGCCTGGCTGACGCCTGGCACCGCCAGCAGCGCGCGCTCCACGCGACCCACGCAGGAGGCGCAGGTCATGCCTTCCACGGCCAGTTCAATGGTGGCGGCAGGCACGTCGTAGCCCACCCGCTCCACCGCCTGGATCAGCGCGGCCCGATCGACCGGGCCGGACGGGCGGATATCCGCGCGCTCGGTGGCCAGATTGACCGAAACACTGCCCACACCTTCGACCTTGGACAGCGCGGCCTCGACCCGGCCGACACAGCTGGCGCAGGTCATGCCCTCGATGGGCAGGCTGATGGTGGCGGGGCTTGCGGGGGCTGCAATGGCGCGGGGCGTGCTCATGATCGGATTCCCGGGGTTCCTTCTGGATGCGGACAGGCTAAACCTTGCCATCGTGGGAAGGTCAAATCCAGCCGCCCCGTCCAGCCGGTAGCGCCGGGCCATGCCCGGCGTACCGCCCGCTATCCGCCTCAGAAGGTGAACACGTACTCCAGCGCGAACTCGCGGCCCACCGCGCCGAGCAGGCGGGTCGGGGCGAAGTCATAGTCCAGCTTGTACGGATCCTTGTGGTTCCAGCTGGCCGAATTGAACACGTTGTTGACGTAGACGTTGACCTTGGCGCGTTCGGTCACCTGGTAGCCCATGTTGAAGTTCCAGGTAATGAACGGCCCGACCCGCCCGTAGTAACGCGTGGTCTGCTGGCCGGCGTTCGGGTTCGGGTTGGGCGAGCCATCCGGACGTGTTGCCGGTTCCAGGCAGTTCAGCGACGGGCTGTCGCTGGGCACATAGCCATCAGCGAACGGCAAGCAGCCACCCGGGTTGTTCAGGCGATCGGTGCCCCAGTGGTAGCGCACGCCCGGCACCGAACCGATGCGGTCGGCATAGACATTGGCGTTCCAGTTGCCGCGCTGCCAGGCCAGGCTCGCGCGCAGCTTGCTGCGCAGGTCGCGGTCACGACGCTCCGGGTTCGGGTCGTTGGCGTAGCGCTGTTCCTTGGTCGAGATCTGGTTGGTGTAGTTCAGGCCCAGCTGGAAGCTGCCCCACTGCGCGGTTTCCAGGCGATAGCGCGCGGTCAGGTCGATACCGCGCACTTCCCTGCTGGCCAGGTTGAACGGGCCGCGCTCGATCGATACCAGACGGCCATTGCTGTCGCGGTTCACGCGGGCCAGGATGCCGGCACAGTACTCGCCACCGGCCGGATTGGCCCACGGTGTACCGTCCATGTTCTTGCCGGTCAGGCAGCCGGCTTCGCTGGCCAGCACCTCATCGGCGCCGACGTCGACGATCATGTCTTCCAGCTTGATCGCCCAGTAGTCGGCACTGACCGACAGATTGGGCATCACATCCCAGACAAAACCGACCGTCCACGAATCGCCGGTTTCCGAACGCAGCAGTGGCGTGCCGCGGCGGTTCACGTCGAAGGTGTACCAGACGTCGGTGTTGCCCACGCCGCAGTTGTTGACCAGGTAAGCGCCGCTCTGGATGCAGCGCAGGCGGTCATAGGTCTGCACTTCGGAGCTGCTCGGCTGGCCCAGCAGGTAGTGCATGTCCGGCGCATGGAAACTGGTGGCGTAGGAACCACGCACCAGCAGCGACTCCACCGGGCGCCATTCCAGGCCGACGTTCCAGGTGGTTTCCTTCTGGCTGCCGATGTCCAGCGCTTCGCCGCTGTTATCAGCCTTGTAGTTGCCATAGCGGTCATAGCGCGCGGCCGCAGTGGCGGTCACGCTCTCCAGCAGCGGAATCTTGAACTCGACGCCGGCCGAATAGCGGGTGCGCTCGCCGCCGCCGCGATCGACGTTCTGCAGGTCGAAGTCGATGCCGGCGCGCGGGTCGGGGCTGAGGTGATAGCCCTGCTGCGCGACTTCGGCCACCGCCGCGAACGAAATCGGACCCGCCCAGCCCTGGAACAGCTCGCCGGTGATGTCCGCCGAAGCCTGGTTGACCCACGATGACGCGCGATTCCTGGCCACCGTGCCCATCTGCCAGTACTGGTCCGGCGTCAGCGGATTCCACCAGCGCGATTCGTTCAGTGCGTAGATCGCCTCGCCATCGGCGGTAGTGCCCAGCTTCGGGCCCAGGAAGTAGTCATACGACTTCTGCTTGTCGACCACGTTCTGCCGTTCTTCCACGCGGTAGTAGGAACGCCCTACTGTGGCGCTCCAGTCGAAGCGGTCAGCGAGGCGGCCACGCAGGCCGGCGCTCCAGTCCCAGGACAGTTCGCGGTTGGTGTTGCGCAGCGTATCCACGCCGCCGACTTCATTCGGCGTGAACTGGCGCACGCCCAGGATCGGGCGGTTGCGGTTGGCATCCCAGTAGTAGCCGTTGTCATCGTCGATCAGCGACACGCTCGGCGGATTGGTGCCCCAGATCGCTTCGGAGCGGTAGACGGCCAGGTTGGTCCAGGCCTGCAGGTCATTGCTGAAGTCGAAGGTGGCATACAGGTTGCCGGACACGTTCTCGGCACCGCCCGTAAGCAGCCAGTTCGCATAGTCCGCACTCATGCCGCACAGGCGGCCGGTGTTGGTGATGGTGTTGGCGGCGTAGTTGTAGACCAATCGATCGGCGGTGTAGTACTCGCCATCGAACTTCTCGCAGGTGCCGGTGGGCGGCGCCAGGCGCTGGCCGGTGGTCGGATCGATCAGCGCCAGGCCGGCGGTGGGACGGAAGCCGACCTTGCGTTGTTCCATGTTCCAGGACGGATACGGTGCATCATCGGCATCGTCCATCTGCGGGCGGTCACGACCGAACAGCGGGTCGCGCTTGGTGTACTGCAGCGCGTAGGTCACGCTCCAGTTGTCGCCGGTCTTGCCGCCGGCCCAGGACAGGTCCCAGGTATCACGGCCGCCTTCGGTGGAGGTGCCACCGCGTACGCGCACTTCATCGCCGTCGTAGTTGGTTTTCAGGATGACGTTGACCACGCCGGCGATCGCATCCGAACCATAGATGGCCGAGGCGCCACCGGTCAGCACTTCGATGCGCTCCACCGCCGCGGCCGGAATGTTGCCGTAGTTGGAGAAGTTGGTTTCACCGCCATACGGCAGCGGGTAGTCCGCCACGCGACGGCCGTTGACCAGCAACAGCGAGCGGTTCGGGCCCATCCCGCGCAGGTTCAGGCCGCTGGCATTGGGCGTATGCGAGCCCCACTGCGAGGCGGCTTCAACAGTGCCGGTCGCTTCGGTGAGGGTCTTCAGCGCGTCGTACACGCTGACGAAGCCTTCCTTCTGGATCTGCGCGGCGGTGATCACATTGACCGGTGCCGGGCCTTCGACACTGGCGCGCTTGATGCGCGAGCCGGTGACGGTGACCGCATCGAGATCCTTGGTGGACGAGCTTGAGGCTTCCTGCGCATTGGCAGCCAGGGGAAGCAGGGCCAGGACCAGGGCCTGGGACAGCAGGTGACGGCGCTTGCGGACGATCTGAGCCATGGGCGGTTGCTCTTCGAAAGTGTGGACGCACGGACGGGTGGTGGCGCGGCACTACGGCTGATCCGGGCGCATGGATCGGTTCAAGACCGTCGCGGCGCCCTCCCCTGTGGATCGATCCAAACTAAAGCACAGCTGAACCATGAACGGCATGCGGCGGCGCACAAACCGGCGACGGCGTGCCGTTGTTGGCTACCGGTATCTATAGTAATCAATGGGTTGCGGACTATCGCTGAGAGATCGGCGCAGGAATGCATGACACGATTGCGACAATCACGCGCGGAACTATTTTGTCCGCGGCGTCGCGTGCGGCCGGCAGCGGGTCGTTGTAGAGCCGAGCCCGCGCTCGGCTGCTGTTGTTCGCCGCAAAGAGCAGCCGAGCGTGGGCTCGGCTCTACAGAAGAAGCGGGCTACCTTGCGCCGTCCAGCGCCTGCCGCAGCGCGGCCACGGTCGCGGTGCTGGTCTGGCTCCAGTCCGGATCCAGTCCGCGCAGGGCCGGATTCTGGAACTGCATGGCCGAGCGCCGCAGGCCTTTCGCCGAGGCGTGCAACTCGGCACAGCCGCTCCGTCGCGCGACGGCGGCGATATTGGCCGGGCCCAGCCCGGCACCTGCCATCACCGTAATACGTCCGGCGGCCTGGGTGACCAGGCCCGCCAGCACCTCGGCACCGGCCTCGGCGCTGACCTGGCCGCCGGAGGTCAGCACGCGCTGGCAACCCAGTTCGATCACCTGCTCCAGTGCCGCCGGCAGATCGCGGGCGGCGTCAAAGGCGCGATGGAAGGTCACCTGCAACGACCCGGCGGCCTGCATCAGTTCACGGCACAACGCCACGTCAACGCCGCCCTGCACGTCCAGTGCGCCGATCACCACGCCATCGCAGCCCAGCGCGCGGCACTGCGCGATGTCACGCAGCATCAGTTCGGTTTCCAGCGCGTCGTAGTGGAAGTCGCCCGGGCGTGGCCGCATCAGCACGAACAGCGGAATCGACAGGCGTTCGCGGGCCATCGCGATGCTGGCGAATGACGGCGTGGTACCACCTTCGGCCAGGTTGTCGAACAGCTCGATGCGGTCGGCGCCGCCGGCCTGCGCGGCCAATGCCGAGGCCAACGAGTTGCTGGCGATCTCCAGGGTGAGCCGCTTGCTCACGCCTGCGTGCTCGTGTAGATCGACGGCGAATCGCGCAGCTCATCCTGGCGCTGCGCATCACACACGGCGTAGACGAAGCCGCGATGCAGCGCGTAGGCGCCCACCTCGCCCTGCTTGTTCATGGCCAGGAAGCACACCTGCAGGGTCTTGCTCGCCTCCGGCCGCTTGCGCACCACACGGTCGATCGCCTCGCGACATGCCTGCGCGGGCGAGCGCCCCTGGCGCATCAGCTCGACCACCAGGAACGAAGCAGCGTTGCGGATCATCTCCTCACCTACGCCCGAGGCGGTGGCCGCGCCCACTTCATTGTCGACATACAGGCCGGCACCGATGATCGGGCTGTCGCCGACCCGGCCGTGCAGCTTCCAGGCCATACCGCTGGTGGTGCAGGCACCTGCCAGATGGCCCTTGGCATCCAGCGCCAGCATGCCGATGGTGTCGTGGTTGTCGCTATTGCCGGGAATACCACGGCGCTCGGCATTGATCTGTGGCTGGTACTTCTCGGTCTTCAGCCAATCGCGCCAGGCCGCTTCGGCCTGCGGCGTCAGCAGGTGCTTGCGCTCGAAACCCTGCTGCACCGCGAACTGCTGCGCGCCCTCGCCCACCAGCAAAACATGCGGGCTGTTTTCCATCACTTTGCGGGCTACCGACACCGGATGCAGGATGTCGACCAGCGCAGCCACCGCACCACAACGGCCATCGCCATCCATGATGCTCGCGTCCAAGCTCAGCACGCCGTCGCGATCCGGGTTGCCGCAGTGGCCAACGGTCGGGTTGCACAGCTCGCTCTCGGCCCAGCGTGCGCCCGCTTCCACCGCATCCAGTGCGCTGCCGCCCTGCGCCAGCACCTTCCATGCGGCCTGGTTGGCCGGCACGCCGAAGTCCCAGGTCGAAACCACCTTGGCCCCACCCTGCGTGCGCGCCTGCACGCCCGGCAAAGCCGCCATGCCTGCGGCCAGTGCGCCGGCCTGCAGGAACTGCCTGCGATCCACCATCTTCCCCTCCCAGTCTGCAATGCACGGCCGGCCCGATGCCGGCCGTGCCGATCAGTCGTGCGTGGGCTGTCGTGCGGCGTGCCAGACCGCTGCACCGAGTACCCCCAGCTGGCCATGCTCCACGCGCCATACCGGCACCTGGCGCAGCACCTCGGTCAGCACGCCCTTGTTGAGGAAGCGCTCACGGAAACGGCCATCGGCCAGGAAATCCTGCACGTGCGCGGAAATGCCGCCGGCCAGGTACACCGAACGTGCGCCGACGGCGATCGCCGCGTCGCCGGCCAAGCTGCCCAGCCAGGCGCAGAACACCTGCAGCGTCTCCACCGCCAGCGCATCCTCGCCGCCGCGGGCGGCGCCGATCAGCGCCTCGGTGCTGGTCCACACCGGGGTGACGCCGCGCAGCTCGCACAGGCACGGGTACAGGTTCATCAGGCCACTGCCGGACAGCACGCGCTCGTTGTCCACGTGCGCCCAGCGCTGCAGCAGCTTGCCCAGCACCTGAAGTTCCAGCGCGTTGCCGGCGCCGAGCGCGGCATGGCCGATCTCGCTGGCCAGCACCGGGCGCTCGCCATCGGCGAAACGCAGCGCGGCGCCCAGGCCGGTGCCCGCGCCCAGCACCAGCGCCGGGAACGCCTGTGCCGGATCAGCGTCGCCGTTCAGTGGCACCAGGGTTTCCGGCTGCAGGTACGGGATGGCCAGCGCCACCGCTTCGAAATCATTGATCAGCTGCAGCTCATGCAGCCCGGACTGCGCGCGGGTGGCCGACAGCGAGACCGTCCACGGCAGGTTGGAATTGATCAGTACATCGCCATCGAGCAGGCCGGCGATGGCCACCACCGCGGTCTGCACCGGCTGGCCAAGGCCTGCGGTGAAATCGGCCAGGATCGCGGCTAGGCTGGGGTGCTCGGCGCAGGCATAGGTGCGATGGCTGCCCAGCAGCGGCGCCTGGCCGGGTTGGGTTTCAGCCAGCGCAAGGCGGGCGAAGGTGCCGCCGACATCGGCGACCACCAGACAGCGCGGAGGACCGCCGCGGGCGGAGTCGGAGGAAACCGGGGACGCTGCTGCGATGGTCACGCTGGCCTGCTTGGATCGATTGAATCGCCCCGATTCTCAGGCATCGGGGCGGCTTTGCCTAGCACGCCGATGATTCAGGTTGGCCTACATGCCTTCCTGTTCGGCCACCTGCACACCATCCACCAGCACGCGCAGCCGCTGCGGGCGGAAGCCGGCAAACAGCAGCGGCCGGGTGCGCTCGACCAGCACTTCATGGCCGGCGATGTGGCGCAGCCACGACTGTACCAGCGAGAACGAGAAGTGGGTGCCCGGATGCAGCGGGTGCTGCACCCAAACCGTCTCGGAGGCGCTCTGCAGCTGCATCGCGCCGGTGAACCAATGGCGGCTGAGGGTCACCGGCGTGGTGCCGGCCATGAAGCGGATATCCATGCGGGGTCCTTTCGCTGGGGCCGTGATGCGGAGGTCAGGGCTGGGCAGTCTGCAGGCTGTAGCTGGTGCTGGCGGTGAACACCGCACCGTCGGGCTGGGTGGAGCGCACCTCGACCTTGTGGCTGCCCACGGCCAGATCGGTCGGCAGCGCGCCACGCCACAGGTGCGGCGATGCGGTGGCCTCCGGCGAGCGGTCGTAGCCACGCAGGCTGTCAGCCAGATCGTCGGCCACGTTCTCCACCATCAGGCGCGGATCGGGCTGGCTGACCTGCTTCATCGGCTGCCAGGCGCCGCCATCGACGCGGTACTCGACCACGCTGGCATCCTCACCCATGTAGACGTTGGCATAGATGCCCCACGCCGGGTAGGCCCCCTGGCGCAGCACCTTCGGTGCGTGCAGGCCGATCTGCTCGCTGGCCGGTTTGCCGGCCACGCGGTACTGCAGTTTGTAGCTGCCATTGCCGGCCACGTCGAGCAATGCATAGCCCTTCGGCGTGCCATCGCTCATGGTGCTGTCCGGCACGCCGGCGGCATTCTTTACGCCCGACCAGAACGCGCCGCAGTTGGCACCCACGTTGTATTCGTGCAGCGGCTTGTCGCCGTTCCAGCCCTCGGCCTTGCCGTGGTAGACGTGCTGCTGGGTGTGGCTGTGGCCGCTCAGCACCAGCACGTTGCGGAAATCCTTCAACAGGTCGAACAGGCGCTGGCGGTCAGCATGGCGGAAGGTCTCGCGACCCGGTGCGGCGTCGAAAAGCGGGATGTGCATGCCCAGCACCAGCAGGCGGTCCTTGTGCAGGCCCTTCAGGTAGCTGGCGAGGAAGGCGAACTGGTCTTCGCGCAGGCCGCCGATGTACTTCGGCTTGGCCTTGGGGTCGTACACCACGTCGTCCAGGAACACGAAACTGGCGCCACCCTCCTCCACCGCGTAGGTATCCGGGCCGTAGATGTTGCGCCAGCTGTCCAGCGAGTGCTCATCGCTGGCGGCATCGAAGTCGAGGTCGTGGTTGCCCGGCACATGGAACCACGGCACGCCAAGTTCGGTGGTGACCTTGTTGATCGCCGGATACAGGGTCAGGTCATCGTTGACGATGTCACCCAGGGTGGTGCCCATGCGCGCCTTGGTCTGACCGACCAGCGGCGCCACGATCGACTGCTGGTAGTAGCCGATGTCCTTCAGGCTGGCGGTCTGCGAATCGGTGAACACCAGCATCTGGAAACCACGGCGGCTGTCATGGCGATCCGACTGCAGGGCGAAATCCCAGTTGCGGGTGGCGTCGCTGGTGGCGGCGATGCCGCCGTACTTCAGCGCCGGCGAACCGTTCGGACGGTAGTGGCGCCAGAACGAGGGCAGGCCATCGGCCGCCTTCGGGAAGGAATACGCATCGGGCTTGATCACGAACACGGTCTGGCCATCACGCACCGGCAGGCTGTAGCTGCCGTCGGCGGCGGTCTTGACGAGGGTCTCGCCGTTGGAGACCTGCACCCCGGCCAGGCCCGGATCGGTCGCACCGCGACCCGGCCGGCCGTCGCGTTCCAGATAGACCTTGCCGGTGACCACAGTGTCCGCGGCCCAGGCCGGCGAGGTCAGCAACAGGCAGCACAGCCAGGCGGCAGGCAGTTTCATGGGCGGTCCGGGAAAGAAGAAGACCCTCTATTGTAGAGCCGAGCCAAGCTCAGCTGCATTGCAAAGGTGGGTGCGGACCGCTGGTCCGCACGCCTTCCTCAACGATGGCGCTTTTCCAGCACCGCCCGCGCATCCTCCAGCGACAAACCACGCGCGCGCAGCAGCACCAGCAGGTGGTACAGCAGGTCCGATGCCTCGCCCAGCAGCGCTTCATCGTCCTGCGCCACCGCCGCCAGGGCGGTCTCCACGCCCTCCTCGCCCACCTTCTGCGCGATGCGGCGGATGCCGCCCTCGAACAGGCTGGTGGTGTAGCTGCCCGGTGGCCGCTGCGCCTCGCGCATCGCCACCAGCTGGCCCAGCCCGCCCAGGAAGTCCTTCGGCGCCTGGTCGAAACAGCTCTCGGCGCCGGTATGGCAGGTCGGCCCGGCGGGACGTGCCATCACCAGCAACGTATCGGCATCGCAGTCGACGCTGATCGACTGCACCACCAGCACGTTGCCGGACTGCTCACCCTTGGTCCACAACCGTTGCTTGCTGCGGCTGAAGAAAGTCATGTGGCCGATGGCCAACGTGGCCGCCAGCGACTCTGCGCTGACATAGCCCAGCATCAGCACCTGCAGGGTATCGGCATCCTGCACCACCGCCGGCAACAGGCCGTCGCCCTTGCCCCAGTCCAGCGCCTGCAACGCGTCCAAGGACGGCCTGATTTCAATAGACATCCCGCACCTCGATCTGCTGTCCACGCAGGTAGCGCTTCAATTCTGGAATGGCGATGGCGCCGCTGTGGAACACGCTGGCAGCCAGCGCGCCGTCTACGTCCGCCTGGTCGAAGGCTTCGGCGAAGTGCTCCATCGCACCGGCACCGCCAGAGGCGATCAACGGTACCTGGCACAGTGTCCGCGCCTGCTGCAGTTGCACGACATCGTAGCCACGGCGCACGCCGTCGCTGTCCATGCAGTTCAGCACGATCTCACCGGCGCCCCGCCGTTGCGCCTCGACAATCCAGTCCAGGGTGCGCAGTGGCACCGCCTGGGTCTTGTCCGGGTCTCCGCTGAAACGGCGCACCCGCCACTGGCCATCCGCTTCGCGCACCGAATCGACACCGACCACCACGCATTGCACGCCGAACTCGTCGGCCAGTTCTGTGATCAGTTCGGGACGGCCCAGCGCAGGCGAGTTGATCGACACCTTGTCGGCGCCGGCGAACAACACGCGACGCGCAGTTTCCACGCTGTCGATGCCACCGGCCACGCAGAACGGAATGTCGATCAGCCGCGCGATGCGCTCGATCCAGGCCACGTCCACTGAACGCGCCTCGGGACTGGCGCCGATGTCATAGAACACCAGCTCGTCCGCCCCCTGGTCACGGTAGCGCTGTGCCAACTCAGCGATGTCGCCCATGTCGACGTGGTCGCGGAAGCGCACACCCTTGACCACGCGGCCATCGCGCACGTCCAGGCAGGGAATGATACGGCGGCTCAACATGCCAGCGCCTCCGCCAGGTCCATGCGCTGCTCCAGCAGTGCCTTGCCGAGGATGGCACCACCGCAGCCGGCGGCACGGGCCTCGGCCACATCGGCCACGTCGCGGATGCCACCGGAGGCCTGCACCGCCACACCCGGCAGCAAGCCCGACAGGTGCTGGTAGAGGCCGATGTTGGGCCCGGCCAGCATGCCGTCGCGGGCGATGTCGGTGCACAGCAGGTGGCGCATGCCGGCGCGCGCGTAGCGCTGCGCCAGCTCATCCAGGGTCACCCCGGCGTTCTCGGTCCAGCCGTGCACCGGCAGCTGCCACTGGCCCTGCGCATCCTGACGAGCGTCCAGCGCAATGGTGATGCGCTCGGTACCGAACTCTTCCAGCCAGCCGACCACTTCATCGGGATGACGCACGGCCAGCGAACCTACCACCACGCGGGCGGCGCCGGCATCGAGGATGCGCGCTACATCGGCGCGGCCGCGCACGCCACCACCGGTCTGCACCTGCAGCGGCGTCTGCGCGCGGATCGACGACAGCAGCGGTGCCAGCGTGTAGCCACCGGCGCGTGCAGCGTCCAGGTCGACCAGATGCATCCACTGCGCACCTCGCGCGGCGAAGGCCTGCGCGCGTGGCAATGGATCGTCGCCATAGGTGGTTTCCTGCGCGTAGTCGCCCTGGCGCAGCCGCACCACGCGGCCATCGCGGATATCCAGCGCGGGGTAGACGATGAAACTCATGCAGCGGTGCCCTCGAGGAAATTGCGCAGCATCAGCGAGCCGGTCTCGCCGGAGCGCTCGGGGTGGAACTGTGCGCCGTAGTAACGCCCCTGCTCCACCACGGCAGTGAACAGGCCGCCGTGGTCGCAAGCGGCGACGGTGTGGGTATTGAGCGGCGCCGCATAGCTGTGCACGAAGTAGGCGCTGGCGCGCTCCGGTACACCGCGCAGCAGCAGCGATTCGCGCAGCGGCAGCAGCCGGTTCCAGCCCATGTGCGGCACGCGGATGCCGCAGGCCGGCACCAGCTTGCGCACCACGCCGGGAATCAGCCCCAGTGTCTCCACGCCCGCTTCCTCGGAGCGCTCGAACAGCAGCTGCATTCCGAGGCAGATGCCCATCAGCGGTACCTCCAGTCGCTGCAGCGGCTCGACCAGGCCTTGCGCGTGCAGGCGCTGCATGCCTGGACCAGCCGCACCGACGCCGGGCAGGATCACCCGCTGCGCGCCGGCCAGCCCATCGGCATCGCGCACCAGCCGAACGCTTGCGCCGAGGCGTTCAAGCGCATAGCGCACCGAACCAAGATTGGCACCACCCGCGTCGATCAGCGCGACGTCGCTCACAACGCCCCCTTGGTGGAAGGCAGCGCGGTGCCCTGCCGGGCCAACGCTGGACGCAGCGCACGCGCCAGCGCCTTGAAGCAGGCCTCGACCTTGTGGTGATCGTTGTCACCGCGCACCTGCAGGTTGAGGTTCAGGCCGCTGGCATCGCACAGCGAACGGAAGAAGTGCGGCACCAGCTCGGTCGGCATGTCGCCCACCCGCTCGCGCTTAAACTCACCCTCGAACACGAAGTACGGCCGGCCGCTGAAATCCAGTGCCGCGCTGGCCAGGGTCTCGTCCATCGGCAGGGTGAAACCGTAGCGACCAATGCCGCGCTTGTCGCCCAGCGCCTCGCGCAGGGCCTGGCCCAATGCGAGCCCGGTGTCTTCGATGGTGTGGTGCTCGTCGATGTGCAGGTCACCCTCGGCCTGGATGTCCAGCGCGAAGCCACCGTGCTTGCCGATCTGTTCCAGCATGTGGTCGAAGAACGGCAGGCCGGTGGAGATGCGTGCATCGCCCGCACGATCCAGGTCCAGCTCAACGCGGATCTTCGTTTCCTTGGTATTGCGCTGGACTACTGCGGTGCGTGGCGCGTCGGCCAGCGCGTGGGCGATGCCCGGCCAGTCCCACTCGCCACCGAACTGCTCGGTGCGCAGCTGGAAACCGCGGATGTTGAGGTTGTCGGCAAACTGCAGATCGGTGATGCGGTCACCCACCATGCCGGAGCGTGCCCAGTCGATGCTGCGATCCTGCAGGTAGGCGGTCATCAGGCCGATGCCCGGCTTGCGGGTCGGCGCGTTGTCCTGCGGCCAGCTGCAATCGATCAGCACGTCACGGAAGGTAATGCCCTGGCTCTCGAAGATCTGCAGCATCAGCTCGTTGGGGCCATCGAAGCTGGCACGTGGGTAGCTGTCGCTGCCCAGGCCATCCTGGTTGGTGACGATCACGAACTGGTAGCCGGCATCCCGCAGCTTCAGCAGCGCCGGGATCACCTGCGGCACGAAGCGCAGCTTCTCGTAGGCGTCGATCTGGAAATCGGACGGCTCCTCGATGAGGGTGCCGTCGCGGTCGATGAACAGGATCGGGGTCATGCTGCGGCCCTCCGCGCCGACAGGGCCGCAAGCACGCGGTCGTTCTCTTCGGGGCTGCCGATGCTGATGCGCAGGGCATCGCCCAGTTGCGGCGCGGCGCGCTGATCGCGCACCACCACGCCAGCAGCCAGCAGCGTATCGAACGCGGCCTGGGCATCGGCGAAGCGCACCAGCAGATAGTTGCCGGACGAGGCATGCACGCGGCGCACGCCGGGCAGGCCAGGCAGCGACGCGAACAGGCGTTCGCGCTCGGCGATGACCGTGGCCACGCGCTCAGCAGTGCGTGCCAGCGCGGCCGGCTGCAGTGCCTGCACGGCCAGGTCCGCGCATGGGGTCGGCACGGGGTACGGTGCTTGGCAGCGGCGCAGCACGGCAATCAGCTCCGGTGCGGCGATAAGGGTGCCGATTCGGGCCGCGGCCAGCGCGTGCGTCTTCGACAGCGTACGCAGCACGGCGACGTTGGCATGCGCGGTCAGCAGCGTGGTTGCCGACGGGCGTTGTGCGTACTCAACATAGGCCTCGTCGACCACTACCAGCGCCTGCCCGCGCAGAGCAGTGGCCACCCGCTCGATCTCGTCCAGGCCGATATCGCTGCCGGCCGGGTTGGACGGTGCGCACAGGAAGACCAGCTTGGCGTTGCGCGACTTGGCCGTATCGATCACCGCATCCAGATCCGCACGCAAACCGTCTTCGGTATCCACCAGCGGCACTTCAAGCAGTGCGGCGCCCTGCAGGCGTGCACAGACCGCGTACATGCCGAACACCGGCGGTGTGACCAGCACGCCATCGCGGCCCGGCACGCACAGCGCGCGCACCAGCAGATCAATGGCTTCGTCGCTGCCGCGACCGATCAGCAGCTGCTGTGGCGTCACGCCGTACAGCGCCGCCAGTCCCTCGCGCAATGCCAACGGCTGCGGTTCGGGATAGCGCCGGCTGCTGCCTGCGGCATCAGCGGGATTGGCCCAGGCCGACTCATTGGCGTTCAACCAGACCTCGCCCTGCACCGCCGCACTGCGCGCCGAGCTGTAGCCGGCGAAGGCCTGCAGATCCGGGCGCACCAGTGCCAGCACGTCATCAATGGCGGCGCTCATGCGGCGGCCTCCATGCGCAGGGCAACCGCACGTTCGTGCGCGTCCAGGCCTTCAGCGCTGGCGATGATGCGTGCGCAGCCGCCGATTGCCGCCAGGCCGGCGGCGCTGGCGCTCTGCACGCTGATCAGGTTCTGGAAGCTGGCCACGCTGACACCACTGTAAGCACGCGCGGCACCGGACGTGGGTAGCACGTGGTTGGTGCCGCTGCAGTAGTCGCCCAGTGCTTCGGGGGTGTAATCCCCCAGGAACACCGAGCCGGCCGCCTGCACCTTGTCCAGCCACGCGCGCGGGTCGCGCAGGGCCAGGATCAGGTGTTCGGGCGCATAGCGGTTGCTGATCGCGAAGGCTTCGTCCAGCGAATCGACCTGGATCAGGCGCGAGGCCGACAACGCCTGGCGTGCGATCTGCTGGCGCGGCAGCAGGGCCACCTGGCGCTCCACTTCGGCCTCGACCGCCGCCAGCATCGCGGCATCGTCGGTCAGCAGCAGCACCTGCGAATCCGGGCCGTGCTCGGCCTGAGACAGCAGGTCGGCGGCCACGAAGGCTGGATTGGCGCCGGCATCGGCAATCACCAGCACCTCCGAAGGACCCGCCGGCATGTCGATGGCGGCGGCGCCGTCCTGTGCCACCTGCTGTTTGGCTTCGGTCACGAAGCTGTTGCCGGGCCCGAACAGCTTGTCGCAGGCCGGAATGCTGGCCGTGCCGTAAGCCATGGCCGCGACGGCCTGCGCGCCGCCCAGCTTGAATACACGCTGCACGCCGGTCAGGCGCGCGGCCACCAGCACCGCCGGATCCGCGCTGCCATCGGCGCGCGGCGGCGTGCACAAGACCACCTGCGGGCAACCAGCCAACCGTGCCGGCACACCCAGCATCAGCGCGGTGGACGGCAGCGGCGCACTGCCGGCCGGTACGTACAGGCCGACCCGGCCGATCGGCCGCAGCATGCGTTCGCAGACCACGCCCGGTGCGGTCTCCACGGCATAGCCCTTGCCCATGCCAGCCTCATGGAAGCGCGTGATGCGCTCGGCAGCTTCGACCATCGCCTGGCGCAGTTCGGCCGGCACCGCCGCTTCGGCGGCCGCGAACTCGGCTTCGGACACTTCAAAGGAGACCAGCTCGACACCATCGAAACGTGCGGTGATCGCACGCAGCGCGTCGTCGCCCTGCCCGCGCACTTGGGCGATCAGCGTAGCCACCGCGTCACGGGTCTGTTGCGCCACGGTCTGCACCGGGCGGGTCAATGCCGCGCTGCGCGCGGCCTCATCAAGTTGCGACCAGATCAGACGGTTCATGCCAGCGACCGCTCCACGCTCAGTACCATCAGGCCTTGCGCACCCGCGCGCTCAAGTTCCTCCATGCGCTGCCAGCTCAACGGGCCGGGGCACATGGTCTGCAAGCGCAGCGCGCCGCCATCGGCCGGCAGCCGCACCAGCGGCTCGGCATCGGCCAGCAACTGCGACAGCGCATCGACGCGATCCTCGCTGGCGCGGAACATCAGCAGCTTGCGGTCCTGGCGCTGCACCACGCCGTCGAGACGGCGCAGCAGCATCGCGCGCAGCGACGCGCGAGCGTCATCCGGCACGCGCACCGCGCCAGCCAGCACCGCCTCGCTGTCGAGCAGGTTGTGCACCGGGGTCAACTGGTTGGCGCGCAGCGTGGCGCCGCTGGAGACCAGGTCGCAGATCAAGTCGGCGGTACCCAGGCGCGGCGCGATTTCCACCGACCCGGACAGCTCGACCACCTGCGCATCCACGCCCTGCTCATCCAGCCACTGCTTGAGGATGGCCGGGTAACTGGTGGCGATGCGGGTGCCGGCCAGCTGCGCCGGGCCCTGCCACTGCCATTCCTCGGGCACCGCCAGCATCAGCCGGCACTGGCCGAAGCCCAGCCCGCGCAGCGCCTGATAAGCATCCGGCAGGCCGATCTGGCGACGCGCCGCGGCCTGCTCATCCAGTTCATTGCGGCCAACGATGCCGAGGTCGCAGACGCCGTCGGCGATCAGGCCGGGAATATCGTCGTCGCGCACCAGCAACAGATCCACCGGCAGCGATTCGCCGTAGCAGAACAGCTTGTCGCGGCTCTCGCGCCAGCTCAGGCCACAGGCGCTGAGCAGGTTGCGGGCGGGCTCGGCCAGCCGGCCACTCTTCTGGATGGCGATACGCAACCGGTCTCGTGCCGGCGCTGCCTGGGTTGCACTCATGGGGGAGGTCTCGAAGTTCGGAACGGGGCGCGGATCAGCGCGAAGCAAGGCGGTCGATGGCAGCGGCATAGCCTCGATGGCCATGCTCGAGCGTGCGTGCCACTCGCCCGGTGGTGGTCACGCTGACGCCGGTGCGCTCGTGGATCTCGCGATACGGCACGCCCTGCTGCAGCAGCGGCACCACCTTCCAGCGGTCGGCCATGGCTTCCAGCTCGGCCGGCGTGCACAGGTCGCGCAGGAACGCTTCCACCTGCTCCGGCTCGCGCAGGGCAGCAAAGGCCTGGGCCAGGGCTTGCAGGTCGGCCTTCGGGTCTTTGGCGGCAATGTCGGGGCGGGCTTTCACGGGGTCGTTTCCATGCATCAATGTAATAGCGCGTTAGTACATTAACGCATTCTTTCGCACTGCGTCAAATCGAGGGTTGAGGGGGCGGCAGGGCTGCTGCCCTGCACCCGCCAAGAGCGAGAGCAAAAGCAAATGCTGATGTCCTGAGCGTTGGCCGCGATCTGTCAGAACAGCGTGGATCGGATCGGAACCGGCTTTTGTAGAGTCGAGCCATGCTCGACTGCGCTTCGTCCGGAAACGCAGAACGCCCACCAAAGGGCGGGCGTTCTGCTTTCAAATCAACAATCTGGCCCAACTCAAGGCAGGCAACGCAGCTCGGCCTGCAGCGCACCGCGCCGCAGGCATTCGCCGAACAGGCTGCCCTTCCGGCTTGGCAGGGACTGGATGTTCTCCAACGCCCCTGCGCCCGCCGGGCACTTCCGCAAAGCCAGGGCCTGCAGGTCATCCTCCAGCTGCGCGCGGTCGATCACGTGGCAGCGATCAACCTGCAGCCGGTAGTGCGCTGGACCGATCCGCGCACTGTGCAGCGCCGGGTCGCTCTGACAGCCCGCCAACAGGAGCACGCTCAGCGCCCCTGCGGCGGCCCGCATCACGCCATCGCCCTGGACTGCTCCAGCTCCACCTGCAGGGTGCTGGCCAGCTCGTCACGGGAAACTTCGAACTGCTGCTCGCGCAGCAGGTCCTTCACCGCCACCACGCCGCGCGCCAGTTCGTCCTCACCGGCCAGCACCACGAAGCGGATGCCCGCCTTGGCCGCGTACTGGAACTGCTTGCCGATCTTCTTCGGCTCCATCTGCACTTCGGTGTTGATGCCACCGGCGCGCAGGCGGCGCGCGATGTCCAGCGACTGCGGCATGCCCTGCTCGTCCATCAGTGCTACCAGCGCCTGCACGCTGCTGCCTTCGATGCCCTCGATCAGGCCAGCTTCGCGCAGCTGCCAGAACAGGCGCGACAGGCCAATGGAGATGCCCACGCCCGGCAGCTTCGACTTGCTGTAGTGGCTGGCCAGGTCTTCGTAGCGGCCGCCCGAGCAGATCGAGCCGATCTGCGGGTGATCGGTCAGCGTGGTCTCGTAGACGGTGCCGGTGTAGTAGTCCAGGCCGCGCGCAATAGAGAAGTTCAGGCAGTACGCGGTTTCCGGCACGCCCAGCGCCTGCACCAGCTGCAGTACTTCGCGCAGTTCGGCAACACCGGTACGCAGGATCTCCGAAGAACCGGCGTCGGCTTCAAGCGTGGCCAGCTGCGCCAGCGCATCGGCATGACCCTGCGAACGCACGGCCACGAATGCCAGGATCTTCTCGACCTGCTCGGCCGGAATCTCGAAGCCCTCGCCCACCAGCGTCTCGCGCACGTAATCGGCACCGCGCTTGTCCAGCTTGTCCACTTCGCGCAGTACCGCCAGCTGGCGCTCGCCTTCGGCCACGCCCAGGCTTTCGAAGAAACCGCGCATCAGCTTGCGGTTGTTCAGCTGGATGCTGAAATCACCAATGCGCAGCTCCGAGAACACCGCGTGGATGACCGCCAGCACTTCGGCGTCGTAACGTACGCTCAGGCTGTCCTTGCCGATCACGTCGATGTCGCACTGGTAGAACTCGCGGAAACGACCGCGCTGGGCACGCTCGCCGCGGTACACGCGCTGCATTTGGTAGCGGCGGAACGGGAAGGTCAGTTCGTGTTCGTGCTCGGCCACGTAGCGTGCCAGCGGCACGGTCAGGTCGAAGCGCAGCGCCATTTCCGGCAGCGAACGGTCACCCGATTCGGCGGCATTGGCCAACGCACCGGTGGACTGCACGAAGTACACCTGGCGCTCAGTCTCGCCGCCGGACTTGGTCAGCAGCACGTCGGACAGCTCGAACACCGGCGTCTCCACCGGCAGGAACCCGAAGCGCTCGTAGTTGCGGCGGATGACGTCCAGCATGCGCTGGAACGCAATCTGCTCGCGCGGCAGCAGCTCAAGGGTGCCGGGCGGGGTACGGGGCTTGATCACGGGCGGAACTCCTGCTGGAACGGGACGTGGGAGGGGGCGACATTCTAGCGCCCCCGCCTCGGGCAGGGTCGAACGGCCGCTTGAAGTATCATAAGGCCCTCCCCCGCCCGCGATACGCCCACGCAACATGTCCCGGCCTTCCGGCGCTCCGCCCGCCACCAACGATCCCGCCTCGCCGTCCTGCGCCACGCTGGACTGCCTGCACTGCTCGGTTCGCCACCTTGCGGTGTGCTCGGCGCTGTCGCCCGATGAAGTGCAGGCGCTGGAGCAGGTCACCGTCTCGCAGCAGGTCAGCATGGGCAGCACGCTGGCCCGCACCGGTGAAGAGCGCGACCATGTCTATACATTGACCGGCGGCGCACTGCGCCTGGTACGCACCCTGGCCGACGGCCGGCGCCAGATCAACGGCTTCGTGCTGCCCGGCGACTACCTGGGCCTGAGCGGCAGCGACTACCATCGCTACGACATCGAGGCCATCGCCGACAGCCGCGTCTGCCGCGTCGCGCTGCCGCAGATGAAGGCACTGCGCAGCCGCTTTCCGCACCTGGAGCGCAAGCTGCTGCAGCGTGCCTGCCAGGAACTGGATGCCGCACAGGATGCTGCGCTGGCACTGGCACGCCTGCAGCCAGCCGAGAAGCTGGCCGATTTCCTGCTGCGCCTGGCCGCGCGCGAGGCCAAGCTGGGCGGCGACGGCCTGCGCGTGTCGCTGCCGATGGGCCGTGGCGATATCGCCGACCACCTGGGCCTGACCATGGAAACGGTCAGCCGTACCTTCACCAAGCTGCGCCAGCAGGGGCTGATCGCCCTGCCCCACCTGAACGTGGTGGAGATCCTTGACGAGGACGGGCTGCGCACGCTGGCGGGTGAAGGTTGATCTGAGGGTTTCGCAGTTCATGGGGTTGCCGGCCAGCGGCCGGCACTACCCGTGTTGCGCGAAGGGCATTGTAGAGTCGAGCCATGCTCGACTCATCGCGCCGTGCGCGAACAGCAGCCGAGCATGGCTCGGCTCTACATGAGAGCCAACATCTCACGCAACGCCGCGTAATCGGCCGCCAATGGCTCGGCGTGCGCCGGTCGCTGCAGCAGCGCGCCCAACGCCGGCGGCACGGCCACTGATTCGCCAATCAACGGCTCCACCACTGCCTCGAACTTGGCCGGATGTGCGGTAGCCACCACCGCCCAGTCGCCCTTGGCTCCGCGCGCGCGCAGGTCCTGCAGCACCTTCACCGCCGTCGCCGTGTGCGGACAGAACAATTCACCACTGCTGGCGTGCGCCGCCGCAATCGTCGCACGGATGGTCACGTCGTCCACCGCGAACGCGCGGAAGGCCGCGCGCAGCTCTGCGTCATCTCCTTGGTAAAGCCAGCGCAGGCGCTCGAAGTTGCTGGGCGCCCCTACGTCCATTGCGTTTGCAACGGTGGCCACGCTGGCCTGCGGCTGGTAGTCGCCACCATTGAAGTACGCCGGCAGTACCGCATTGGCATTGGTGGCCAGCACGATCTGCCCGATCGGCACGCCCAGCGTGCGCGCCAGCACGGCCGCCATCGCGTTGCCAAGATTGCCGGTCGGCACCACCAGGTTGAGCCGGCGACGGGTGTCAGCGTGATGGGACAGTGCCGCATGCGCGTAATAACTCATCTGCGGCAGCAGGCGGCCGAGGCTGATGCTGTTGGCCGAACTCAACGGCACCTGCGCCTGCAGTTCGCGGTCAGCCAGCGCCTGCTTGACCATCGCCTGGCAGTCGTCGAAGGCACCGGCCACGCGCAGCGCCTGGATGTTGTCGCCGAAGCAGCCGAGCTGATGCGCCTGCCGTGGTGACACGCGGCCATCCGGATACAGCACCACCACGCGCACGCCGGGCTGGCGATGGAACGCCGCCGCCACCGCGGCACCGGTATCGCCGGAGGTGGCGACGACGATCGTCAGGTCGCGATCCTGGCCAGCCTGCAGCCGCGACAGCGTACCGGCCAGGAAGCGCGCACCGATATCCTTGAACGCCGCCGTCGGCCCATGGAACAGCTCCAGCACATGGTCACCGCCGCCCAGTGGACGCAGCGGTACCGGAAAGTCGAACGCCTCGCGGCAGATCGATGGCAGCGCTGCCTCCAGAGCATCGCCTGCAAAGAACGGTGCCAGCAGATCGGCGGCGGTATCGGCCAGCGTTGCGCCGGCCTGCAGCTCACGTGGCGCCGGCAGCACCTGCGGAACATACAGCCCACCATCGGGCGCCAATCCTGCAGCGATCGCCGCGCTGAGGCCAACGGCCGGGGACTGGCCGCGGGTCGAGACAAATTGCATGGGTTGGGTATCCAGTAAAGGGGAAGGATTCAGCACAAGCGGGCTCCCGGTGCATCCAGCGGCGACACCCAGGCATCGCTGTCGAAACCGGCGGCGGCGAATGCCGCCTGCACCGGTGCGGCAGCGGCGCGGGCCTGGTCGGCGTCCTCGAACCAGGCGAAGACGCTGGGGCCCGCGCCCGAAATGCCCGCGCCCAGCGCATGCACAGACAGCGCCGCATCGCGTGCGGCCTCGAAGCCCGCAATCAGGCCGGCGCGGCGCGGCTCCACCAGCACATCACGCAGGCCAGCACGGACCAGCGCGGCGTCGCTGCGATGGCAGCCGCTGAGTACCAGCGCGAGGTTCGCACTCTGTGCCACGAATTCACCCAGCGCATAGCTGCCCTGCAGCGCCTGGCGTGCGCGGCGTGTTTCCAGCACCGCGTGCGGATGCACCAGCAGGCTGTGCCAGGTAGCCGGTACCGGAATCGGCAGCAGGCGGTCGGCCGTGCACAGCGCAAGCCCGCCCAGCAGCAATGGCCCCACGTTGTCACCGTGACGGCCACCACTGGCCACCGCCTCGCCATCCAGCGCAAACGGATACAGCGCCTCGCGCGTCAGCGGCGCATCCAGTAGTGCATTGGCGGCAACCAGCGCAGCGACGCACGACGCTGCCGAGCCGCCCATGCCGGAACCGAATGGAATGCCCTTGTCGATCTCCACCGCGAATCCGAAGTCCAGAGCCAGCCCTGCGCGAAGCGACATCAGCGCAGCACCTGCGGTGTTTCCAGCCGCATCCAGTGGCAGCTCGACCGCACTGCCACGTATCGCATCGATGCGCACCACCGGCTCATCGATGCGGCGCACGCTCACGGTATCGCCAACTCCGGCAATGGCATGACCAAGAATGTCGAAGCCCACCGCCACGTTGGCCACCGAGGCAGGCGCGAACGCACGTGCGATCACAGGCGCGCTCCTTCGCCGGCGGCCACCCGCAGCAGGTCGGCGAACACGCCCGCGGCGGTCACTTCCGGTCCGGCGCCGGGCCCCTGCACCACCAGCGGGTTGTCGCAGTATCGACGGGTGCGGAACTGCACCACGTTGTCGGTCAGCCGCAGGTTGGCGAAGGCGTGATCGGCGGGCAGTTCCTGCAGGCCCACCGAGGCGCCGTCGGCACCCAACTGCGCCACGTAGCGCAGGACCGAGCCACGCGCCCGCGCGTCCTGCAGGCGCTGAAGCAGGCTGGCATCGGACTCGCCCAGCCGCGCCATGAAGTCATCCACGCTGCCGTCGCGCAGCAGCGCCGGCACCAGGCTTTCCACCTGTACCTGTTCCAGGCTGAGCGCGTGGCCGGCTTCGCGGGCAAGGATCACCAGCTTGCGCGCCACGTCCACACCGGACAGATCATCACGCGGGTCCGGTTCGGTGTAGCCCATCGACCGCGCCTGCGCCACCAACTGCGAGAAGGGCTGACTGCCGTCGAAACGATTGAACAGCCAGGCCAGCGTGCCGGAGAAAATGCCTTCAATCGCCAGCACCTCGTCACCGGTATCGACCAGATCGCGCAGCGTGGTGATCACCGGTAGGCCCGCGCCTACCGTGGCTTCGTAGCGGAAGCGCGCACCACTGGCCGCCGCGGCGGCGCGGATGCGCTGGTAACGCGGCAGCGGGCCGGCGCCAGCCTGTTTGTTCGGGGTGACCACATGGATGCCGGCCGCCAGCCAGCCCTCGTAACGCTCAGCCACCTCGGCGCTGCCGCTGCAGTCGATCACCACCGCATGCGGCAGGTGCGCGGCCAGCAGGTGTTCGGTGAAGCGATCCAGATCACTGGATTCGCCCGCGTCCCGCAGCGCTTCGCGCCAGTCTGCATGCAGGCCATCCACTTCAAGCCGCATGCGCGAACGCGAGGCCAGCGCGCGCAGGCGCAGATCCACATTGGCCTTGGCCAGCAGCTGCGGGCGGGCGGCCAGCAGCTGGTCCAGCAGTGCGGCACCGACATTGCCCGGCCCGATCACACCCACCGCGAAGGTCTGAGGCGACAGCCAGAAACCGGCATGCGCCGCGCGCAGCGCACGGGTCGCATCGGCGCTGTCCACCGCCACCGAGATGTTGCGTTCGGACGAACCCTGTGCGATCGCCAGGATGTTCACCTGCGCACGCCCCAGTGCCTCGAACAGGCGTGCGGCCACACCCGGCTGGCCGGCCATGCCGTCACCCACCGCCGCCAGTACGCTGACGCCCTCACTGACCTGCACGCGCTGCACCTGCCCGACCGACAGTTCATGCGCGAACGCGTGCAGCAGCGCCTCGCGGCCACGCGCCGCTTCGGCAGCACGCACCACGCAGCAGATCGAATGCTCCGACGAACCCTGCGAGATCATCACCACCGACACCTGTGCCTGGCGCAGGGCCGCGAACACGCGCTCGGCGGTACCGGGCACGCCGATCAGACCCGTGCCTTCCAGGTTCAGCAGGGACAGCCCGGGGCTCAGGGTCAGGCCCTTCACCGGTCCACGCGGCGAGCGTTCGGCACTGATACGCGTACCCGGATGCGCGGGCTGGAACGTATTGCGGATGAAGATCGGCAGCCCGAGACGGATCGCCGGCGACATGGTCTGCGGGTGCACCACCTTGGCACCGAAGTAGGCCAGTTCGCAGGCTTCGTCGTAGCTCAGCGATTCCAGCTGCACGGCTTCAGGCACCAGCCGCGGGTCGGCCGACAGCACGCCATCGACGTCGGTCCAGATGTGCAGTTCATCGGCATTGAACAGCGCAGCAAAGATCGCACCGGAGTAGTCGCTGCCGTTGCGGCCGAGCGTGGTGATGCGGTCATCGCGATCACGTGCGACGAATCCGGTGGCAACCAGGCGCGACTGTGGATGCTGCAGGCGCCACTTGGCAAGGCGATCAGCACTGGCCTCCCAGTCGACATCCACGCCCAGTTCGCCATGCCCGACGACCAGTACCTCGCGCGCATCGAGCACCGCACAGTCTTCTCCCACTGCACGCAGGTGGGTACCAAGCAGCTGCGCGGAGAACACTTCGCCCAGCCCCTGCACGCGGTCCAGAACCTCGCGCGGCAGCTCGCCGATCACCGCCAGCGCGGCCAGCACTTCGGCCAGCTGCTCGAAGCGGGCGTCGATCCATTCGACCGTCTCGCCCACCTGCTCGCCCAACAGCGCCACGGCAGCGCCGCGATGTCGCGCGCGCAGCGCATGCCAGGCTTCACGCCAGCCTTCATCACCTTTGGCCGCCAGCTCTGCCAGCTCGATCAGCGCGTCGGTAACGCCCTTCATCGCCGAGACGACAGTGACCTGCAGCGATTCGGGACGGGCCAGCAGCAGGCCGGCAACATGGCGGTAACGTTCGGCATCGGCCACCGAGGTGCCACCGAACTTGTGCACGACAATGGACGGTGCAGCCAGGTCGGCCGGGGCAACGGGATGAGCGGGGGCGTAGGAAGACATGCAGACCTCGGTAGGAGGCCCCGTCGCATGCAGGTGTCGAGTTTCCCCGCCACCTGTATGGTGCGGGGCCGTGGTTTTCGGGAGTTACACGAAGACGACGGGCCGCACCAGGGCAGTGGTGACGGTGGTGGTGGTAATGGTGGTGGTGGCGACCGGCGCAGTCGAACGGCCCGCAGTAGCGGGGGCGATCAGGCTGGCGTGGGCGGCATCAAGAACCATGGCGTACAGAAAACACTGCGCGCCGGGCGGCTGTCAAGTGCTGCGATGCAAAAATCCGCTGCGGCGATCATCGGCCAACGTGCCGACATTTGGTTGCATCTGAGACCAAGGCGGCATCAGCAGGCTTGACGAGCGCATTCAGCCGGCATGTTCGGCGATCGCCCGCGGTGTGCGGTGGGCATGCGCACACAGCATCACGCCGGCTACCAGGAACACGATTGCCAGCGCCTCCAGCAACGTCGGCCAGCGCTGCTGCCAGGCGAAGGCATACAGCAACGCAAACAGCGTCTCGAACACGATCATCTGGCCGGTCAGCGTCAGTGGCAGCAGGCGGCTGGCACGGTTCCAGAACGCATTGCCGAGGATCGAGGCCACCACTGCCACACCGGCGCTGATCGCCCAGAAACCACTCCACTGTGCCGCTGTGTGCCCGCCGGTGTGACCGATGAAGGCCATCGGCACCAGCAGCAGGGCCAGGCCGCCGGTGGTCACCCCGGTCAGCAGCGACCAGTCGTGGCTGGACAGATCCGGTCGGCGCGCCAGCCAGCGGCTGTTGCCGATCGAGTACAACGCCCATGAGAACAGTGCGCCGAATGCACACAGCAGGCCGATCACGCGTTGCCGCCACGGGGTTGCCAGGTGCTCGGACATCAGTGCTTCCCAGCCAACCAGTGCCACGCCCAACACGCACAGCCCAAGTGCCGGCAACAGCTGCTTCAGTGGCACCGCGCCCTGCTCGCGCACGCCGACCAAGGTGACCACCACCGGGATCAGGCCAACGATCAGCGACGCGGCGGCACCGCCTGCCCACTGCACCGCCGTCGCCAGCAGCAGGAAGTACACCAGGTTCCCGGCCAGGCTCAGCCACAGCAGGCCGATCCATTCGGCGCGGCCCAGCCGCGGTGCCAGCCGCTTCCATCGCGGCAGCAGCAGGGCTACGGCGATCAGGCCGTAGACCAGATAGCGACCGGCCGACAGTTGCAGGGCGTTGAACGACTGCAGCACGGCGGGCGCGAGGAAAACCACGCCCCACAGCGCGCCGGCGGCAACGCCATTGGCGATGCCCAGGGCCATCGGGTTGTTGCGCATTCGGGTTCTTCGGGGGAGAGAACGGGCCGCGCAGTGTAAGCGCTGACCGGTGGGCGCTCTTGACCCAGGCTACTGCCTTGTCACCTCTGTAGAGCCGAGCCCATGCTCGGCTGCGATTCGCCCTTGTGCAGATAAGGGCAGCCGAGCGTGGGCTCGGCTCTACAACTCAGCCGGCGCTCCTGCGCCACGCGGCCGGGGTCTGGCCACACTCGCGGCGCAGCGCGCGGGTCAGTGCGCTCTGCTCGGAATAGCCTGCGGCCAGCGCGATATCGCTGATCGGCGCCGTGCTGGTGCGCAACCGATGCTTGGCCCAGCGCAACCGGCACGCACTGAGCCAGGCTTGCGGGCTGAGCCCAAACTCCTGCTGGAACAGCGCGTGCAACCGGCTCTCGCTGACCCCGACGAACGCAGCCATGCGCGCCACCGGCCACGCCTGCCCGGGATCGGCCTGCACCGCCGCACACAGGCCCTGCATGCGCGCGCCACTGCCAGCAGGTGCAAATACCTGCAGCAACTGCGGCAGCAGCGGCGGCATCGGCTGCCCTGCCTGCACCTCGGCCAGGCGCCGACGCAATGCCAGCGGCAGATGCAGCCAGCGCTGCCGGCACAGATGCTCCTGCGTGCCGTCATCGAGCACGCCCGGAGGACAGTCAACGATCACGAACCCATTGGGACCGTCAGCCATCTGGTCATGCGCTTCGCCGGCAGCAACGAAAGCTCCCTGCAGTAGGTCCAGCCGACCGCCGCGCCCCTCCATCTCGAAGTGCAGCTCACCCTGCAGCGGCAGCACCCACTGCGCGTAGTCATGGCGGTCCAGGCCAGTGGCCTGCCCGTAGTGCCGCAGATGGAAGATGGCGCCCATCCGTGCAGTGTGCGCGTGTAACAACGGCCGTGCAAACCGCTGCTATAGTCGATCCGTCATCCAACGCAGGGAGTGCAGGACATGACCCATCAGCAGGTGTCCCTGGTGCTGGCCACCAGCCTCGGCCTGATACTCGCAGCTTCGGCCTCCGCACAGGAGCGTACACCACCGGCTCCGCACTGCATGGACGCTGTCGGCGTACAGGAAGTGGAGCAGGCATCACCGCGCTCGATCGCACTACGCGCCGCCTCCGGCCAGGCCTATCGGATCGACTTCAACGAAGATTGTCCCGGCGTCCGCGGTGCCACCTCGTTGAAGCTGGAAGCCCCCGCCGGCTGGGCCTGCGGCCGCCCCAGCGAACGCGTCGTGGTCGACGGCCGCCGATGCGCCATCAGCGCGGTCACCCCGCTGCAGGATCGTGACTACGCCAGCGTCGCCCGCGACAGCGACCGCCTGCGCACGGCCACCCTGCCCGCCGTGACCATCCGCGAACGCAAGGAGGTACGCCGCAGCTTCGGCGGCTCGCCGTCCTACTGCTTTGCCACGCGCAACGTGCGCGCCTGGTCCTCCGACCCGCAGGGCATGCTGGTGGAGACCAATCCGCACCGTAATGGTGGCCATCGCTACTACCGGGTCGAACTCGGCAGCCATTGCCGCCAGCTCGATCGTGCGCCGCAGCTGAGCTTCCACTCGGGCCTGCAGAATGGCCTGATCTGCGGCAATCCTGGCGATCGGATCATGGCTGCCGAGTTCGAGACAGACGATCTGCGCGGTGAGAGCATCGCCCCGCTGCCGCAGTACACCCGCGGCAGCTGCGCGATCCAGGCGGTCTACCCGGCCTCCAGCCAGGCGTCGAACTAACCGTCGACGCCGAGGAAGGTGAACGGTGCGCTGGGCACGAAGTGGCCCAGTGCATCGCCAGCGAAGGTATTGCGCTGGTCCGGGCCGAGATCGAGCTTGAGTACCTTGCCACCGAAATCGACCTTGTTCAGGTCGACCCAGAACGTGTTCGGGGTCAGCGCCGACTCGAAGAAGTACAGCCGTCGCTTGTGGTCAGCCACGGTGCGCCAGCGTGTGGATGAGATGTTCGGCTCGCCCGGCGTGGTGATGCCGTACGGCACCGAGGTGTTGCGGATCACGCTGAACACACTGGCCAGCGCCACCACCGGATCCTCGGCCTTGGGAATGGCGTTGATGTAGAACGAGGCGCGCGCGAAACGGTCAGCGGAGCGGTTGGTACCCGGCAGCATCACCGTGCCGCCGATCTGCTGCCAGTAACTGTTGAGGGCCAGCTGCTGCTCGAAGATCGGCGAGTTGGTCATCACCTGATAGCGCCGGTCATGGTGGATCACCTGGCGACCGCCGATGTACTCGACGATCGCGCTGTCGCCGCTGGCATCGGACAGCGACAGGTGCAGCGTCGCCTGTCGATCTTCGCCGGGCACCTTGTCGGTGACGATCGAGTACGGCTCGCGTTTCAACGCGGTGACCGCCTCTTCCACGGTGGCGAAGTTGTCCAGCACATACTGCGCCCACAGCGAGATGGCCAGACCCGGCTTGTTGCCTCGCTGCTGCGGATACTCCGACTCGACCAGCCACAGCAGGTTGGCCACCAGGCCCTTTTCGTTCATGCCATCGGTGGTCGATACATCGTAGCCGGTGGCCACCACCGAACCGTAGCGCGCGGTCCACGCCAGCGACTTCGGGCCAGCCTGGCCGCTGCGTGCGATACCGCGTGGCAGCACGTAGAGATTGGTCGCTACATCCACCTTCCAGTCCATCGAGCGCGCGGTGATCACATCGCCGTTGTCGCCCAGGTACACCGCACGCGTGCAGGCCAGCGCTGGTGCTGCTGCGGCGGCCAGTGCGACCGCAAGCAGTGCCTTTTCCTTCCACTTCATCCGTGCCATGTCGTTGCGCTCCTTTCCCCGTGATCCATGGATATGACCCCATGCAGGGTGACACAGCGGTGAAGCCTCAGCGGACCGCGCGATCGTGCAGCCAGAAACCTGCAAGCATCGCCGGCACGAACCACAGCGCCTCGCGCGATCCCACCGCCAGCCCGGCGATGGCAGGGCCCGGGCAATAGCCTGCCCAGCCCCAGCCGATGCCGAACAACGCCGCGCCCAGCACCAGGCGCAGATCGACACCGCGCGCAGCGGGCAATTGGAAGCGCGTTGCGCAGGACGGACGCGTGCGCCGCAGCACCCAGCGCTGGCCAACCGCGCTGACCAGAAGTGCAGAGGCCAGCACCCAGGCCAAGGTGGGATCGAAATCGCCGGCGATGTCGAGGAAACCGAGGATGCGGCGCGGATCGGTCATGCCGGCCAACGCCAGGCCTGCGCCGAAAAGCGCGCCTGCCGCACCGGCGGCCACCATCGCGCGGCTCATGCCAAGCCTCCGCCGTGACGGATCAGGAACGTGGTCAGCATCGCGCAGGCCATGAACACCAGCACCGCCAGCAGCGACCGCTTTGAGCCGCGGGCCAGGCCGCAGACCCCGTGACCACTGGTGCAGCCATTGCCCAACCGCGTACCGAAGCCGACCAGCAGGCCGGCACCGACCAGCTGCCACGCCGGCAAGGCATCACGCAGCAGGGCGCGGGGCGCTTGCCCTGGCGCGGCCTGCCACCACAGCACCAACCCTGCAGCAGCCAGCAAGCCAAGCAGGAACGCCCAGCGCCAACCTCGCTCACCTGGCGAGGCAAGCACACTGCCAGCAGCGATGCCACTGATGCCGGCCACCCGGCCCGTGGTTGCCAGCAGCACCACCGCCGCCGCACCGATCACCGCGCCCCCCGCCACCGCGGCCCACGGCAGGGTCATGACCTGCCTCCGCCCATTCCGTACATTCGCTTGCCTTTTGATTTAGCTTTTTCTAAATTAGCTTTTTCTAAATCAACAGGTCAACCATGGCCCGCCCCCCGCGCGACAGCGCCGCCATGGCCGAGCACGCCTCGCAGGCTGCAGCCCTGCTCAAGAGCCTGGCCCATCCTGCGCGGCTGCGCGTGCTATGCCGCCTGGTCGAAGGTGAGGCGCCGGTGCCGGAACTGCAGGCACTGACCGGACTCAGCGCATCAGCGCTGTCACAGCATCTGGCGGTGCTGCGCGAACTGGACATCGTCGCGACCCGGCGCGAAGCGCAGGCGATCCACTACCGCGTGATTGAAGGGCCCGCACTGGGCGTGCTGCAGGCGCTGCATGCCGCCTACTGCGGCGGCACCTCGCGTTGACGCTCAGCCGGCGTGCAGGACTGGCTGCACGACGTTGTCGAGCAGATCCACCGGCGTCGGCGCGGAACGATCACCCTGGAGAGCACGGGTAAAACCCGACCAGTCGCTGGATGACAGCTGGCGCAGCAGCGCCTCTTCCACCGGCAACGCGCGCATCGACCAGTACGGAAACTGGCGCTGGCCGAGGCGGCCGCGCGCCAGCTCGATGATGTCGACATGGCTGCCGGCCTGCAGGATGCGCTCATAGACCGAATCGATACCGTCCGGCGGCCCCTCGATGTACTGCAGGAATCGCCCGCCGTCATGCAGCAGCACACCGGTCACGCCCGCCATCTTGTTGAAGCGGGCTGCATCGTCGACCAGCGCCCGCAACCGTTCAGCGGAAAGATCCGGCAGCGCCTGGCTGACATAGGCGATGGCACGCAGTGGCATGGTGCTTCCTTGACAGGATGTACACCCACGGTAGCAGTTGCGGACGAGTCCGTCTCAACACCCGCGGGCGTTTCCTGAAGAATTCAGGTTGCTGCTGCAGGCAGCCCCTCGACGCGCCTCGGCAGCAGGGCTTCGAAGACCACCTGCCCGGCCTCGTTGCGCGCGGCGATACGCCCCCCATGCGCGTGCACGAACTGATCGACGATGTACAGACCCAGCCCCAGGCCCTTGCTCTGGTGGAAGCTGGCCTTGAACGGCTCGAACAACCGCGGCAGCAGCGCGTCGTCGATCCGGCCGGCGTTGCTCACACGCAACAGCACGCTGCGGGGGTCGCGCCCGTCCACCTCCACCCTCGCCTCGCTGCCGTGGGTCAGCGCATTACCGACCAGATTGGCGGCAACCTGGCCGAGACGGTCCAGATCGCCCTGCAGCCGCGTATCACCGTGCATGTCCAGATGGATCCGGCCTGCCCCATGCGCACTGCCCGCCTCAGCCACCACCGCGCGGGTCACGTCGGCCAGGTCGCAGGCACTGGCCTGCAGGCGCAGGCCGCCGCTGCGGATCCGCGAGAAGTCCAGCAACTGCTCGACCATGCGTGCCATGCGCAGGGTGCTGGCCTCCAGGTACTGCAGCGTCTGCTGCGCGCCAGTGTTGTCTTCGGGAAGATCCAGCGCCAGCTTGTCGGCACACAGCAGGATGGCCGACAGCGGCGTACGCAGGTCGTGGGTCAGCACCGCTGCCATCGTCTCGTTGAGCTTGAGCGCACGCTCCAGCGCCTCGTTGCGCGCCTTCAGCAGCTGCCGCTGCTGGTACAGCTCGATGAAGACATTGACCTTGCTCAGGATTACCTGCGGCGCCACCGGCTTGTGCAGGAAATCGACCGCGCCGCTCTCGTAGCCCTTGAACACGCGCAGGGGATCATCCGGGGAGGCGGTCAGGAAGATGATCGGCACGTCGCGGCTGCGATGCGAACCGCGCATCAGTTCGGCCAGGGTGAAGCCATCGATCTCCGGCATGTGCACGTCAAGCAGGGCCAATGCCACCTCGTGCTCGAGCAGCAGCTCCAGCGCCTGCGCACCCGAGCCGGCCAGCAGCAGGTTGACCCCTTCTCGCTGCAGCAGGGCCTGCATGGCTACCAGGTTCTGCGGCACGTCATCGACGATCAGCAGGTTGACCGGGGTCTGCGGCTGCGCAGGGTCCGGTGGCAACAGGTTCATGCAAACAACTCCTTCAGGCGGCGACACATCAGTTCAAGGGGCAGCACGGCATCGGCGCCGGCATGCTGCAGGGCGGAAGCCGGCATCATCGACGCCTCGGCCTCCTCGGGACATTGCAGCCAGGCACGGCCACCGGCGGCGCGCACCGCAGCCACGCCTTCACTGCCATCGCTGCTGGCACCGGTCAGCAGCAGGGCCAATACCTGCCCGCCGAACACTGCAGCAGCGGAGTCGAACAGTGGATCGATGGCCGGACGGGAAAACAGCACCGGCGCATCCACCGACAACGCCACCGACCCCTCGTCCTCCACCAGCAGGTGGTAATCCGGAGGCGCGAACGTGACCGTACCCGGCCGCAACGGCTGCTTGTCTTCGGCTTCGCGCACCGGCAACGCGCAGTACGGCGCCAGCACCTCGGCGATGCGGCTGGTACGGTCACGCGGCAGGTGCAGCACGGCCAGTACCGGTACCGGCAGCGTGCCCGGCAGTGCACCAAGCACCGCCTGCAGGGCGGCCACGCCTCCGGCGGACGCGCCGATCACCAGCACGGCTGGACGCGCCTGCAGCGTCATCAGGCCACCTTCCGGTACAGGCGATGCTCACGCGAACAGACTTCGAAGGCGTCATGGTGGCACCCGAACTGCAGCGACTCCTTGCTGCCCAGGCCAAGGAAGCCTCGATGCACCAGCGCCTCACGGAACAGGCCCACCGCGCGGTCCTGCAGATCGCGGTTGAAATAGATCAGCACATTGCGGCACGACACCAGATGCACTTCGGAGAACACGGTATCGGTGGCCAGGCTGTGGTCGGCGAACACCACGTTGCGGCGCAGCTGGCGGTCGAACACCGCACCGTCGTACGCCGTGGCGTAATAGTCGGACAGCGACGCCGTGCCGCCGGCCGCCAGATAGTTGCGGCTGAACTGGGCCATCCGGTCAATGCCATAGGCACCCGCCTCGGCAGTGGCCAGCGCGGCCGGATTGATGTCGGTGGCATAGACGATGCTGCGATCAAGCAAGCCTTCCTCGTGCAGCAGGATCGCCAGCGACCACACTTCCTCGCCGGTGCTGCAACCAGCCACCCACAGCTTCACCGACGGATAGGTGCGCAGTACCGGCACCACCTGCTCGCGCAGCTCACGGAAGTACGCGGGGTCACGGAACATCTCCGAGACCTGCACGGTGAAGAACTGCATGGCCTGGGCGAACAGTTCCGGCTCGTGCAGCAGCCGGTACTGCAGGTCGACCAGCCGTTCGCACTCATAGCGCTGCATCGCCTGACGCATGCGCCGGCGCAGCGATGACACCGCATAACTGCGGAAATCGTAGTGGTAACGCTGGTACAGCGCCTCCAGCAGGACCTTCAGTTCCAGGTCGAACAGGGCCTGTTCGTTCATTGCCGCGAGCACCAGACCCGGCACAGCGAGACCAGCTTGTCGACGTCGATGGGCTTGGCGATGTAGTCGTTGGCACCGGCCTGCAGGCAGCGCTCACGATCATCGGGCATCGCCTTGGCGGTCAGCGCGATGATCGGCAGGTCCTGCAGGTGACGCTGCGCGCGGATCTCGCGCATCGCGGCCAGGCCATCCTTCTCCGGCATCATGATGTCCATCAGCACCAGGTCGACGTCGCGCTCGGCCAGGCGATCCACCGCTTCCTGGCCGTTGCGCGCGATCTCCAGCGTCACGCCCAGCGGCTCGAGCACGCTGGACAGCGCGAAGATGTTGCGCACGTCATCCTCGGCCAGCAGCACGGTGCGTCCATCGAGCACGGTGTCGCGACGGCGCGCCTCGCGCAGCAGGCGCTGCTGGTCGGTCGGCAGGCTGGCCTCGACGCTGTGCAGGAACAGGGTCACTTCATCCAGCAGGCGCTCAGGCGAACGGGCGCCCTTGATGATGATGCTCTTTGAATAGCGGCGCAGGCGCTGCTCTTCCTCGCGGCCGAGCGCGCGACCGGTATAGACGATCACCGGCGGGAAGCCGACGTCATCGTTGCCGGCCATGTGCTCGAGCAGGTCGTAGCCGCTGCCGTCGGGCAGCGACAGGTCCATCACCATGCAGTCGAACGTGACCGTGCTGAGCTGCTCCAGCGCACCGGCCAGAGTGCCCACCGCGACAATCTGCAGCTGATCACGGCCCAGCAGCAGTTCCAGGTTGTGGCGCAGCTCACTGTCGTCCTCGACGATCAGCAGACGCCGCACGTCGCGCTGGCTGGTCTGCTCCAGCTGCTCGATGGCCGACACCAGACGCTCGCGCGTGGTCGGCTTGATCGCGAAACCAATCGCGCCCAGCTCGCGCGCCACCTGGCTGCGGTCCATCGCCGAGACCACGTGCACCGGGATATGCCGGGTATCGGGGTTACGCTTCAGCCGCTCCAGCACGCTCAGGCCGGACACGTCCGGCAAGCCGATATCGAGCAGGATGCCGTTCGGGCGCAGTTCGCTGGCCAGGGTCAGCGCCTCTTCGGCGGTTCCGGCCACCACGCAGTCAAAGTCCAGTTCATGGGCCAGGGCCACCAGCGCTTCGGCGAACGTGGCGTCGTCCTCAACGGCCAGGATCAAGCGGCCAGCGCGTTGGCGACGACCGCGGTCATCGGCCACGCTGGGCACCGTCGTGGTCGGCGCCACCGCAGCCGTTGCAGGTACCGGCATCGCCGGCACAGCGGCCATGGCCGGCGCCGCCACGGGCGCCACGGAGTTGTCAGTGGCGTTCGATGCGGGCGCACCCTGCAACGGCAGTTCCAGGATGAAGCAGCTGCCGCGGCCCGGTTCACTGTCGACCTGGATGCTGCCGCCCATGCGCTCGGCCAGATCGCGCGAGATCGACAGCCCCAGGCCGGTGCCACCGTAGCGGCGGCGGGTGCTGCCATCGGCCTGGCGGAATGCCTCGAAGATGACCTGCAGCTGCTCTCGGGCAATGCCGATACCGCTGTCGCAGACCTCGAACCGGATGCGGCCCTGGCCGCCCGCACGCACGTGCAGGCTGACCTTTCCATGCTCGGTGAACTTCACCGCATTGGCCAGCAGGTTCTTCAGGATCTGCTGCAGGCGCTGGCTGTCGACCACCAGCTGGCTCGGCGCCAGCGCATCGGCCTCGATCTGCAGCGCCAGGCCCTTCTGCCGCGCCATCGGCTCGAAGGTCTCGCGCAGGCGCTGCAGCACGCTGTCCGTCACCACCACTTCATCGGCCAGCTCGACGTGGCCGGCCTCGATGCGCGACAGGTCCAGGATGTCGTTGATCAACGCCAGCAGGTCGTTGTTGGACGAAAGGATCGCGCGCGCATACTTCACCTGTTCTTCGGTGAGCGTGCCGTCCTTGTTGTCGGCCAGCAGCTTGGCCAGGATCAGCGAGCTGTTCAGCGGCGTGCGCAGCTCGTGCGACATATTGGCCAGGAATTCGGACTTGTAGCGCGAGGTAGCGGCCAGCTCGTTGCTGTTGCGCACCAGCTGGCTCTGCGCGACCAGCAGCGCCTGCTTCTGCGCCTCCAGCTCGTGGGTTCGCTCTTCCAGCTGGACGTTGCTCTGTTCCAGCTCGGCCTGCTGTTCTTCCAGATGGCTCTGCGACTGCAGCAGGCTGCGGCTCTGCTCTTCCAGTTCCTCATTGGCCACGCGCAGCTCTTCCTGCTGGGCCTGCAGTTCCTCGCCCTGGCGCTGCGACTCTTCCAGCAGAACAACCAGCTGCGCACGCAGCAGGGAGGCCCGCAGCGCCATGCCGATGGTCTCTGAACATCGCTCCAGCAGCTCGACATCGAGTCGATCCTGTTCGCCGGCGCGGGTGCGTCCCAGCTCAATGATGCCCACGACCGCACCATCGCTGCTGATCGGCGCCAGGATGCGCTCGCGCACCGGCAAGCGCCCCAGGCTGGTCTGAAGTTCAAGCACCGCATCGTCGCCCCCGTGCAGGTGGCGGATGCGTTCATCCCGCGCCACCTGCCCGGCCACGCCCTCCTGCAATGCCAGCGACGCCGGCATGCCGGACGGCAATGCCAGGCCACCGGTCAGCTGCAGTCGCCCGCCTTCCAGGCGGTAGACGGCGGCGACATCCGCCTGCAGCTGGGCCCCCAGGCTGGTTGCCGCGGCCTCGGCGATCTGCTCCGGACCCAGGTCACCGCGCAGGCTCATCGCCACCGCGTTCTCGGCTTCCTGCAGCCACAGCGCCCGCATCGCTTCGCGCCGCGCCTGGATGGCGCGGGAGACGATCAACGCGATCATCAGGAACGCACAGCCACCAATGCTTCGGTTGACGAACGAGAACGCCGAGTTGGAGCTGGCCGGAGCGACGTTGTAGCCAATGATCAACAGGACGCAGGCGACGACGGCCACGATGAACGGCGCGCGCGCACTGCGCTGGAACAGCGTGACGCCAACAGCGAGGAAGTACGCCAGCCAAACGGCATAGCCCAGCGGAACCACCAGTTCCAACGCGATGGTCGCTGCCAGCAGTACGGCGGAGGTCATCCAGATCCAGCGGTCACGCGTAGTCGCACCAGGACGCATGCAGGTCGGTTCCAGAACACAGAGGGTGGGTGATGGTACTCTGTGTCGCATTCAGCCGCACAGGACCATTGGCACGTGCCGCGCCTGCACGCACCCTTCACACTGCACTGCCTAGCTTCACGTCCCTCCCAGGGGTAATGCTCATTTCCACGTGGACGCAGCTGCTTCTACGACGTCCGTGCTGACGGACCCTTCCCGCCAACTGCGACTGCTGATCGACAGTGTGCGCGACCATGCGCTGTACCTGCTTGATCCTGATGGCATCGTCTGCAGCTGGAACCCGGGTGCCGAGCGCATCAAGGGCTATTCAGCCGATGACGTGGTGGGCACGCACTTTGGCCGTTTCTATCTGGCTGCCGATCGCGAAGCCGGCGAACCGCAGCGCCTGCTCCGCCTCGCGGCGCAACATGGCCATGTCGCCAGTGAAGGTTGGCGGGTTCGCCGCGATGGCTCGTCGTTCCGTGCCAGCGTGGTCATCGAGCCGGTCGTCGAGGCCGGCGAGCTGCTCGGCTTCGTCAAGATCACACGCGACATCACCGAGCAGTGGCAGGCACAGCGGCTGCTGCGCGATGCCCAGCGTGCGCTGCGCAATACCCAGCAGTTCGAGACGGTCGGCCGGCTCAGCCGTGGTCTCTCGCACGAGTTCAACAACCTGCTGACCACCATCGGCAACGCGCTGGACCTGCTGTCGCTGCGCGTGAACGGTGACGATGCACGCGCCGCCGAGCTGCTTGATGCGGCGCAGACTGCGACCGATCGTGGTGCGCTGCTGACCCGTCAGCTGTTGGCCTTCAGCACCGGCCAGACCCTGATCCGCGAACCACTGGATATCAATGCGCTGATACGGCAATGGCTGCCGGACCTGCAACGCGCCTGCCCGCCCACGGTGGTGCTGGATGCCCAACTGGCGCCGGGCCTGCCTGCCATCAACACCGATGCGCTGCAGCTGCAGACGGCGCTGGCCAATCTGGTCGCCAATGCCGCGGATGCTACCCTTGAAGGCGGCCGCATCCTGATCGGCACCGCGCTGGAGCATCGCCTCGACCCGGATGCGGACTCCACGCTGCAACGTGGCTATGTCACCCTCAGCGTCTGCGATGAAGGCCACGGGATGGCGGCCGACATCGCCGAACGGGCGACCGAGCCGTTCTTCACCACCAAGGACATCGGCAAAGGCAGCGGCCTGGGCCTGAGCCAGGTGTTCGGATTCACTACCCAGAGCGGCGGCTTCGTCGACGTGTCCACCACGCCCGGTGTCGGCACCACGGTCAGCCTGCTGCTCCCCGCAATGGAGGACCCTGCCGATGACCGATGACCCGATCCGCGTATTGATGGTGGAAGACCAGACCGATCTGCGTGAAATGATCGGCCTGGCCCTGCGCGACCTCGGCATCGACGTGGCCACGACCGCCGACGCGCATGAGGCCGCCGCCCTGCTGAAGGGCGAAGCGCGTTTCGACGTGGTGTTCAGCGACGTCAGCATGCCCAACGGCATGTCCGGCATCGAGCTGAGCGAGCATGTGGCGCGCGAGCAACCGCAGGCTCGGATGATCCTGTCGTCCGGTTATGCGCGCTCGCAGCTGCCGCCGCTGCCGGAACAGGTGGAGTTCCTGCCCAAGCCGTATCGGCTGCGCCAGCTGGTGCAGCTGCTGAAGCAGGCGTAAGCCACGGCGCCCCGGCCGCAAGCCCCTGCGGTCAATCCTTCATCGCCCCCCGCTGGAACGACGCGAGCAGCGTGGAGGCCGCCGCGGCCGGCGCCAGCCGACCACGTGCGAGTGACCAGGTGATGCCGTAGAAACAGGTCCAATAGAAGTCCGCGAGCCACACTGCGGTGAAACCGACGTTGAACTCTCCGGCCGCCTGACCACGCAGGAAAAAGGCCTCGAAGCGCTCGCCGATCGGCGCCCAGCGCTCCGGCAGCAGATGCAGGTCGCCCTGGCGCTGCTGCTCTTCCATCATCCGTGCGAACAGCAGTGTCACCAGTTCCCAGTCCGCCAGCAGCGTGGCGGTGACCCGCTTCAGCACGTGGCGTGCATCACCGCCCTCGTCGAACCAGACCGCCGCCGCTTCCAGACGCTCAAAGCCTGCGGCGAACAGTGCTTCGTCTATCGCTTCACGTGTCGGTGCAAACCGATACAGCGTGGCCCGGCTGATGCCTGCCCCCTGCGCCAGTTCGCTGAGCGTGCAGCGGGGATGGCTGACCAGGGTGGCTGCCAGGGCGTGGTGGAGGTCGCGGCGGGTGCGTGCTGCGGCAGGTCGCATGAAAACGCTGAGGTATGGGTTCGCCCTCACGCTAGCATGAATCATCAATTAATAATCTGAATCACAGATGATTCATCCGAATCACCAATGCGCTAAAACGGGTGTGCGTCCGGTGCACCCGGGTCGGTGCGCGACAGGGAACGCGTCACAGGCATCGAAGGAGACAACGCCATGCTGCATCCACTACGCGATATCGCTGTACTGTTCGACGCCAGCGACACCGGGAACCGCGTTCTCAACATCGCCGCCCATCTGGCGCAGGCGCAGCAGGCGCATCTGGTCGCAGTCTCCACCGCCCAGCATCCCACCGACATCGCCAACGGCTTCGCGCGCGGCGCCGGCATCGCCGCCGCGCTCGACCATGAGGCGCGCGCGGATGCCGCCTGCACCGCACAGTTGATGCAGAACCTGCGTGCCGTGTCCGAGCCGCTGCAGATCAGCACCGAACTGCGCATCGTCTCGGACTATCTGGGCGGCGCCGACCTGGCCCTGCAGTCGCTGTACTGCGACCTGATCATCGCCGGCTATCCGCGCACGCCCGGCGCCCCTTCTGGCTGGCACCCGCTGGGCACGCTGCGCCAGACCGGCGTGCCGATGCTGCTGGTGCCGCCGCATTGGCAAGGCGATCAGGTAGGCCATCGCATTGTGGTGGCCTGGAATGCCAGCAAGCAGGCACGTCGCGCGGTGGCCGATGCGCTGCCCCTGCTCGCACGTGCACAAGCGGTGCACCTGCTGATGGTCGACACGCCCAAGGCCGAGGCCACACCCGGCGCAGAGATGGCCCAGCATCTATCGCGGCATGGCGTTGAAGTGGAGATCCAGACGATCAGCTCGAGCCAGGGCGGCGTTGCCGCAGCCATCCGCCAGCACGTACTCGATGCCGACGCAGACCTGCTGGTGCTGGGCCCTTACAGCCGCAGCCGGGTGGTCGAGCGCGTGCTCGGCGGAGTCACCGAGGATCTGCTCGCCGAAGTACCGGCGCCGCTGTTCGTATCACATTAGTGCCACCCTGCCCCGCCCGGCGGTAGCCAGTCAGCGATTGACCGGTATGCCGCCGGAAGTAGCGACACAGGTAGGACGCATCCTCGAAACACAGGCGCTCGGCGATGCGACCGATCGGCAATTCGCTGTAGGTGAGCAGTGCCTTGATCTCCAGCACCACCTGACGGTCGATCAACGCCTTCGGCGTCTCGTCGAAGCACTCGCGGGTCAGCTGCGAAAGATAGAACGGGGTGATGCACAGCGCCTCGGCGTAGGACTGCACGTCACGTTGGCGCGTGCTGCGCTGCCCGACCAGCTCCCAGAAGCTCCAGGCCAGGCGCTCGCGTCGGCTGACCTGCGCGGGCGCCCGCTTCTGCTTCGGCAGCAACGTGGCCATCTTCAGGAAGAAACTCTGCAGCAGATTGCGCAGCATCACGTGGCGATGCCGTCCACCGTTGTGCTGCGCGTCCATCATCAGCTGCAACCATCCCTGCAGCAACGGCACATCCAACGGTGATGGCCGGCAGTGCGGCTGTTCGTGCAGGAACTGGAACAGCGCATTGGGCAACACATAGGCCACCTCCGATGCCAGCGCTTTGGGCATCAGGCAGACCATCGCCAGGAAGCCGCGCGAGCGATGCCGCAGCAGCGCCAGCGTGTCCTCTGCCAGCACCAGCACATCATGACGCTGCACCGCTACTTCACGAAAATTCAGTGCAAAGCGCGCGCGCCCCGAGACGCATACCAGTACCGCCAGATAGGCGTGACCGAACGACAACGGGACGCCCTGCCCTTCGGCCAGCGTACTGACCTCAAGTCGCATGGATTCGTCCTGGTCCAGAAGCTGCGGTACGCGGTCCATGGGCCGATCCGGCTGTATTCCGGGACACAGCATAGCGAGCCTTCGTGCCCTGTTGTGAAAAGTGCCGAAATCATCAAGGTCCAGCCCTGTGCCCGCGATGCTCCGGGGCCTAGTCTGAACGTCCTTTCTTCTTCTGGAATTGCCATGCAGCTGTACACCGAACGCTTGATTCTTCGCCCCTGGCGAGACACCGACGCCGCCGATCTGTACGAGTACGCCCGCGACCCGCGCGTGGGTCCGATCGCCGGTTGGCCGGTGCACACCAGTGTCGAGGAAAGTACCGAAATCATCCGCACCGTCTTCAACCAACCGGAGGTCTACGCTCTGCAGAACCGCGAAGACGGCCGCGCCATCGGCTGTGTCGGCATCCTGATCGGCGCTGACAGCAACTTCGAGATCAGCGACCGCGAAGGCGAGATCGCCTACTGGATCGGCGTACCGTACTGGGGCCGCGGGCTGGTCCCCGAAGCGGTGCGCGAAGTGATGCGGCATGCATTCCTGCAGCTGGAGCTGGAAGCGCTGTGGTGCGGTTACTTCGCTGATAACCTGCAATCGCTCACCGCGCAGAGCAAATGCGGTTTCCAGCATCACCATACCGAAGTGAACAAGTTCAACAGCTTCCTTGGCGACTACCGTACCGAGCACATCAGCCGCATCACCCGGGAGCAATGGTGTGCCCTGCAGGCCGCCACACCGGCTTGAACAGGATTCAGCCCGACGTGCGCTGCATGAACAGAAGTTCCGGCGTTGAGGACGCTTCAACCTGCTGGAAACCGAGATCGCGGTACAGGGCCACGGCGGCCGTGTTGTCACGATAGACGCGCAGAGTGAGGCGTTGGATACCGCTTTCGCGCAGCGCCTGTGCACTCAAGGACTGAACGAGCAGCCGGCCAAGGCCGCGCCCGCGTGCCAGTGGGGAAACAATGATGCGGCCCAGGTGCGCGGTGCCGGTGCCGGTGCCGGTCATCCAGTACTGGCCGAATCCAACACAAACACCCTGCTCGTCCAGCAGCACCCAGCCCGGGCGCACCTCGAGCTCAAGCACCTGCGCGAACCACTCCGGTGGTAGTGGAAACGGCACACCCGGGCCCGCCCAGCGCTGGGTGGCCCCGGAGGATTCGGGCCAGCTGGCGACGGTGGCGTAGTTCGAAGGCTGGACGGGGCGAAGGCTGGGTTCCATGACATTCATGGTGCGCCATTTGCACCGGGCAAACACGCTGCACGACGGCACTTGAGTTTTGTCATAGGACAATAAACAATTCCACGCGTCCAGCCGCCACGCCCCAGGCGCGGCGGCACCCAGCCCATTCCAGTTCCGGGAGATCCCATGTTCAATGGCCTCAGCGCGTTTCCCCTGACTCCGCTCTCTGAAGCCGGCATCGACTTTCGGGCATTTGCGCAACTGATCGAGCGCCTGGCTGATTCCGGTGTTGATTCAATGGGCGTCCTGGGCTCTACGGGTAGCTACGCCTATCTTGAAAAGCCCGAGCGCAAGCGGGTGCTGCGCGAAGCACTCGCGCATGCCGGGGGCGTACCGGTGATCGCCGGAATCGGTGCACTGCGCACCCGCGATGTGCTGGCACTGGCGCTGGATGCGGAGGATGCAGGTGCTGCAGGCCTGCTGCTCGCCCCCGTGTCTTACCAACCCCTGAAGGATCATGAGGTGCAAGCGCTGTTCGAAACCGTATGCGCAGCGGTGCGCACGCCGATCTGCGTCTACGACAATCCGGGCACCACGCATTTCCGCTTCACCGATGCGTTGCATGGCCGCATCGCCGCATTGCCCAACATCGCTTCGATCAAGATCCCGCGCCTCGCAGATGATCCGGCTGAGGCGGCCGCGCGCGTTGCTGCATTCCGCGCGTGCGTTCCCGCGCATGTGACGCTGGGCGTCAGTGGTGACGCGTCGGCCGTACGTGGACTGCTGGCGGGGTGCGACGGCTGGTATTCGATAACTGCCGGACTGTTCCCCGAGGTTGCGCTGCAGATCGTGCGGGCCGTGGCTAACAGCGATGCCGAAGGTGCCATGGCCCTCTCTGCACGACTGGCGCCGCTGTGGTCGTTGTATGACCGGTTTGGCGGGATTCGCGTCATGGCCTGCGCGGCGGCGCTGCTGGGGTTGTGCGGCGAGGACTGCCTGCCACTGCCGTTGCAGGGGCTGCGGGGCGGCGAGCGCGAGGAGGTGGCGGCGGTGCTGGGTGGGCTGGGGTTGTTGTAGAAGCCGGATAAGTGCGTGGCATGCGGTGGCGGGAACCTCGGTCCGATTCCAACCGCCGACCGGCATCCTCCGGAAGAACAGATAACCCGCCTCACGGCGGGTTGGCAGCTGATCCAAACGCGTGCGTTCTACCTTTTGGAGGCCACTTCTTGAACTACCTCTCGCACCCGCTTTTCATACGCAGTGATGAGCTGCTTCCTCTGGTCTGGCGTTGAGGGTTTCCCGGCATTTCCCGGGCGCGCAGCATATTCCTTCTGGAAATCGCACATGGCTGCGAACACCGCATTGCTCATCTCATCATTCGCAATGGTTGGCGCGGCGGGGCTTCCATCAGGGTTGATGCCGATGTCGAATTTCATCTCGCCCGTATAGCCGCCGAAGCTGTTCTTTGCATTCACAGTTCCGCAAGCGACCGTACCGTCATAGAGTGCGAATACTTGGCGGACCGTGATCCTTGCCGAATCAGGATCCTTCAATGCCTTGCGAACACCCGCCTCAACTGCGGCTCTGATTGCCTCAGTCTTCTCTTTCTCAAGCTCCTCCTCGCTGGGAGAACAGCCAGCGAGACTGCCCATCAACAAGATCATCAGCATCCGATTCCGCATATCCGTTCCTCCATGCGACGAGAACGGATGTTCGCTCAATGTACGCTGTTTTCAGCAGATGCAGCGCGCTTGCGAGAAGCGCCCTGATCTCATCTCATGGCCAACATGTGCGGCATCAGGCAGCCGCGATCGCGGCCTCTTGCAGTGCGTCGAGTCTCTGTGCGGCGGGGATGCGCCGAACCGGCGCCACCAGACGGAACCTGTTCCAACGCCCTGAGTCCGGTAGCCCAGCCCGATTCGAACGGGCGCCCCTCCCCTTAGGGCGGGGATTTCTCTGCGCGTTCAATCAATGGCTTATGAAGTGAATAGGACCGGCTTGGGGCCATTCCGCCCAAGCACTGGGCTGCATCTACTACTGCTCCGCCCTCACCCACGGCCCTATCGGCTCCCTTGCCTTGGGCGAGATCACTGCCGGCAGCAGACCGACCTCACGACTACACTGTTGTAGCCTTCTCATGATTGCGTCACAGTTCCGCACTTCCAATGGAGCTGCCGCATGCACGGAATGACTCAACCTCTCGGGATGGCAACAGCCGGGATCACACTTCTGCTGCTGGCTGCCTGCACATCCGTTGGCGGCATGCGAAGTACTGGACCTGCAGCAGCTTTCTCGTCCAGTCAGGAGCCCTTGGCTGCCGCTACTTGTGTCCGCGATGCCTGGGGAGAGGTGAGCATCGGAGGATCGCGGTGGCAGTACGTGATTGAGCCCCGTACAGATGGCTACTCCGTATCGACCTCCAATGGCGGGGTCCCGGCGGAGTTTGTTGAGATCACCCCCCAGACTGGAGGCGGGAGCGAGATCAAGTTCTACAGCAAGTTCCTGAAGCGTCGGCAGGCTCGCTACATCGAGGCCGTCACCCTATGTGGTGTCCGCTCGGAGTAGCCCCAGCTCTTGAATGTCGCGAAGGTCGAAGCCTTTTCGATTCACCGCAACACCCAGATGTCGCCCAACTGTCCCCCCCCCCCCCGCCAGAGGGAACGGGAGCGGTGCAGAAGGATTGGTTGTTGTGCCTAGGAAGCAAGGCCGGAAGGATACGACCGGCGGTTGCAGATCCTGCGAACGCAGCAACGATCTGCCTGAATCGTTCGGACTGGGCGCCGACGCGTCGCTGCTCACGCGCTCCCGGCGGATTCGTCGAAGCCACTTCGGCCTTGAATTGGGTTAAGGCTCACTCACCGGCATATGTGCCAATTACTATCGTGAAGTAGCACAGCTTGGTTCTTGGAAAACCTCAACGCCAAGCAGGCGCTCGTTCGCGCGGGGACCTTGCCTTTTTGGTCGGTCATGCGGACCAGCTTCTGGTAGGAGGTAGTGACCTGGGCGAAGCAGCACACGGCAGCCACCTGGCCGCAGTGCCATTCCGGCTACGTGATGGAGGCCTACCGCGTCAGCCGCGCGGTGAACGCGCCCCGGAACAGCCGCAAAGATCTTTTGCTGCAGATCACCTGGGATTCGCGACACCAAGATGCGAATTGTTCTCTGAAAGGCTCGCGAAAGCCCGGGACCATACCTTTGCCCCTTCGCAGTACAACACAAGCAGCAGAACGCTGTTCGCGCATCAGTCTTTGCATGGGGGCAACGTGGCGAGCTTGAGTTGGTTCGACGGCATAGTCCTCGGCTTCTTGCTCGGCGTCGCTGCAAGCACAATTGCCGCATTCCTCGCCCTCCGCGACAAAAGTCGGGATGAATGACCACAGTGCAAGCTGCGGGCCGCCTGAAATGGGTGGAGGCCCACACCACCCGCGCAGCGAACTTCCGCGCAGAGCCCGCATTCCGCACCTGTGGGAGCAACTGCCGCTTCAAGACACCCTGCAAGCTCGCCAAATGTCGCAAGCCATTGATTTATGGTGACCCCGGCCCGATTCGAACGGGCGACCTTCCCCTTAGGAGGGGGTTTCTACTGCGCGTTCAATCAATAACTTGCGAGTTTGATGGGACCGCCCTGGGACCATTTTGATCAAACACCGCGCCGCAGACTCTGCAGCCCTGCCCTCACCCGCGCCTTCTGAGGATCCTTCGCCCTGGGCTTGGTCACCGCCGGCGGCTTGCGCGGCTCGAGCGCTTCTTTCACCCTCCCCAGCTCCGTCGTGCCGGCCTCAGCCAGGCGCCGCGCCTGTTGCAGCTGCTCAGGTGTCGGCGGCAGGCCGGGCATCGGCGGCGGCAGCTCGGTCGGCGTGCTGTCCACCAGCCTGGCGACCGCTTGCCGCAATCTCAGCTCCGGGTAGAGCCTGGCCGCGCACCAGCGCTCGGCGTAGCGCTTCGCCTGTCGGACGTTGGCGGCACGCACTTCCTTGGTGTGCCACATCTTCTGGCCTTCCATCCACAGCCGGACCCCAGGCCCGCCGTCGGGCGTGACGCTGGCCGTCTCGCGGCCGTTGTACCAGAGCGCCCAGCGCTCCCCGGTCTGAACCCAGCCAGAGGGGATCGGGGCGGTGCGGAAACCTTGGTAGCCGTGCGAGGGAAGCATGGCCGGAAGGATACGACCGGCCGTCGCAGATCCTGCGAACGTGGCGGCGACGTGCCTGAATCGTTCGGGGATGGTGCCGGCGCGGCGCTGCTCACGCGCCCCCGGGATGAGCTGCCTGCGGCCCCGGATCCGGCGAAGTCAGGATGCCCGCCCTGCCCCGCCGACACCATCGGGCAACCTCGCCCTGTCGGGTCGGGGTGTCCCTACACGCCCCGGGCACGGCCGGCCGGGCTACCCTCCGGCCATGTGCGGCCGATTCGTTCAGCTCCCCGTTGTCGACTTCGGCCAGCCGGGGCTCGCTGACCTTGCCCACGGCCTGGCCGAGATCCAGCCCAGCTACAACCTGGCGCCGACGCAGCGCGCCTCGGTGATCCTGGACCGCGGCGAAGGCCGGCAGGTCACCCGGATGGCGTGGGGCCTTCTGCCGTTCTGGGCGAAGGACAAGAAGCTGCAGGGCTCGACCATCAACGCCCGGATCGAGACGGTGGCCACCAAGCCGGCATTCCGGTCGGCCTTCAAGAAGCGCCGCTGCGTCATCCCTATGGCTGGCTACTACGAGTGGTCGGTGAGCCCGATCGACGAGAAGAAGGATCCCTGGTTCATCCACGCCACCGGGCCGCTGCTGGCCGCTGGCCTGTGGGAGGACACCAGCCCGCTGCTCCCCGAAGGCAACCTAGGCACCTTCACCATCATCACCGGCGACAGCAGCGGCGTTTCGGCCGACATCCACGACCGCATGCCGGTGTGGCTGCAGGCCAGCCAGATCGATGAATGGATGGCCTCCAGCCCCGACGACGCCATGGCCATGCTGCTGGCCAGCGAGCCGCCGGCGATGGAGGCCTACCGGGTGAGCCGCGCAGTGAACACGCCGCGGAACAACCGCGAGGATCTGCTGGCGCAGATGGGATGAGGCAGGGTCGACTCTGGATCGACCCTGCCGTAACAGGCATCAACCGTAAGTTTCGTTGAAGTAGTCGCGCCACTGGGCCAGAAGGCCGGCTTGGGACGCCTCCAAGACTGGAACGCTCAGGACTACGATATCGCTGATGTCCCCAATGAAACGGTTATTGCTATTACCACCGATGCTGAGCTCAGGATTGGCTGGCACTGGTCCGGTAGGGACTGCTGTCCGTTGTGCATACCCGTCAACCTGAGCGCGGAAGGTCGTTCCATCGAAGCTCGCGATAATCAGTTGCGGAGTGGAGTCCGGCGGAGACGGGCCCGTCAATGTCAAGCCACTGTTTTTGTGCCATGCCTGCCAAGAGCCGTCAGCCCCGCACTGCAGCGCAGTCATTGCGCCGCCAGTCCCTGCGGGTTGAACAATCGGCGCAGCTACTGTGCTGATCGTCCCTCTTCGGCAGTACGCCAGAATTGAGAACTGTCCAGCGAAGTACGAGGCCGTGCCCAGGAGAGAGCGGCTCGTAGCCGCGCTGTCATACAGCGCAACGGAGAACCCACCGTACGCGCTCCTGTCGGCAAGTGTCGGGCCAGTCGCGGCGCCTGCGGGGGCGAGCTGTACCCCAGTACCAACCGGCCGCAGCGAGGAAATAGCGTTGTTCACATCGATAGTCGCGTGCTCAGCGTCCATCTGGTACCAGGCGCGCGTGCTCGGTAGCGCTGCCAGATGGGTTTTCATCGGGCCATCGTACGGAAGATCCGAATCAGTGGCCGCACCGCGCGTCAGAATGGTACTCATACGATTGCCTCCTCAAAAATCGGCAGGTAGAAACGGATCTCGTTCGGAACGCCGTAGCCCATGGCCGCAAACGGCGACCGCTCGCCGCTTGGCGCATAGACTTGGCCGCGGTATGGCGACCACTTGGCATCTGCTGGTGCCTGGGCCACAAGGCCGTACCGCAGGACTTTGTTGTTCCCCGACGGCACTGCACTGAGCGTCACGGTAATCTGATTTCGCCCAGTGATAGCGACCTGCGACACCGTTGCACTGCCGGTGCTGTCAGAGAAGCTGAATCCGAAGTTCGCGATGGCCTCCACCCAGTCCGTGTCGAACAAGATAGGGCCGCCGGGATTATGCAGATCGACCACGATCGTAGATCCGTTCCGGCTGATGCTCCGAACGTCGAGGGGCTGCCAAGTACCGGTTCTTTCGATGCTGCGAAGGGCTAGCGCCGTGAGCTCTCCCTGCATCATCCTTCCCAACGTGCTGTAGTGGGTCACGTCGCCATCGAGGTTAACGAATGGCAGCGAGTACGTCGGAGCCACCAGCACGGTGTTGCTGTTGGGCCTACCTCGCGCAACATCTCGGTGAGCCAACGTCACGCCACGAGTCACCGCTTGGCTGTAGCAGATCTGCCAGATCAACCATGGCATCTCCTTCTGATGATTGGATCGGACTTCGCTACGGGCATCGTCTATCAACGAATTCAGCTGAGACGCATAGATCTCGCGACCATCAGGCCCCGCTTCACCCTGCACCCACACTACGTGAGGCTGATAGTCCCGTGCATACGAGCGGCATACCGCAATAGCCTGGGTGATCGAGGCCATAAGGTTGGTCCAGTTGCTTGTACCGCGTACAAACGAACCGAGCGGCATGGATCCCTGCCAATCTGTCCTGCTGAACGTCGCAGGTGAGGACTCGCCATGTGCACGCGCAACAGCTTCGAGTGCATAGGCAGTCGTCACACCTGGAAAAGGCCTCAGGGAATCATCTGCCAAGGGCTTGAGCTCATTGAGCGTCGCAGGATCCACTACCGCGTCTCCATACTGCTGCTTACCCACAGAGAAGGTGAGCGCGTGATGGATGAACTTTGGATCCTTCAGCACGGCTACCGCAACACCACCTCCACCTGCATTGCTTTGGCCAAAGTGATGTACACCGACAACTGGCTGATGGGACGTTGAGACTGCCACGGGCTCAATACCATTTCGCGGCTGCTGAACCTCCCCGCACCAGCCGCCGTTTACCGTCATAGCCCTGGTGATGTCTGAAGACGCCCGAACGTCAAACGGCGAGGCGACTCCACGGACGACAGGAGTAGGGCCATTGCCAATATGGTCGGCGATGAAATCCAGCAACGCGTCGCTCGGACGGAAATCGGCATGGCCCTTGTCATTGATCAAGAAGAGACGATTGCCGACTTCGTCCCCGATGCTGAAGAGGCCACCTCCCGGGCTGCGATGCCGCATGGTGTTGGAGAACATTCCGAGATTCTTGAGCCAGTGGCGGAAATCTCGGTCAACTCCGTGCACTACCTTCCCGGAGCGATTCAGAGTTGAGTGTCGATAGAGAATGCCGGTTGACCTGCGTCGACCAGGTAGCGCGTCCGTCTTGTTCACCAGAGCCGCGTTCACATCAGCTGTGTTCGCCTTCGCCGCGAGCATATCGCTGCGCAGAAACTCCCAGGCGGTACCATTCCATCGGTACTGACCCGCGCCCGTTCCATTCAGAACGAACGCACCTTGGCCAACATAGGTGCCCGATACAGCCTGAAGATCAGGAAGAGTATTGGCGTAGATGGCCTGCGTCTGCTGCCCATCCACCAAACCGTCGATCTGCGATTGCAGCTCCTGCTGCACTGCTCCAGTGGCTGCTGCAAGCTGGTCCGCTTGGATGGCACTGTCTGCCTTGAGACCCTGATTCGCTGTCGCAAAGGCCGTCACTGGCTGGTACGCCGCCGAATCGAGAGCTTCGGTCAGGTTCTCAAGTGCCCCTACCTTGAAGTCCAACGCATCTGGATCTGAGGACCCATCCACGCCAACCTTTCGCTGCACAGCTTCGATGGCGTCGTTGGCGTCGCCATGCTGATCTGAATGCGTGCGCGCCTGCGCTTGACTGTCGTTCGGCCGCGGGTTATCGAACTGGTCGATTTCGACAGGAAATTTCGTAGTCATCGGGCTACCTCAGGAGATGCGGACGCAGAGGACGGAACCGTTGCGGTACATCGCACCGACAGCCACACCAGCGGCAGCGGCGGCGGCGTCGTCAACGGCGTTGGTAAGGCTGACCAGTGACGCGGCGGCCACGAAGTCGGTGGCGGCGTGCGTGGCGGCAGTGCCAAGGCCGAGGGCGTCGGCGATGTCGGTCGCGGTCACGTCGCCCTGCAGGCCCACCACGGAACGGGTGGCGTCCACGTCTGCGGCGTCCAGCGAGACGGTGCCGGTCTGACCGTTCACGGATTGCACCAGGTCCGGCGGCGTCCGGAGCAGCGTCCAGTCGGCCATGGTGCCGGCGCTGCCGCCGTTCTGGATGTAGGTGCGGCTCTGGTCCGTGCGCACGGCAACATCGCCCTCCTGCGCATCCAGCGCCAGCTGCGCGGCCTGGCTGTTCACCACAAAGGTGGACGTGATCGCCAGCGCCGGCAGGTACTGCGTGGGGATCTTGCTGGCTGCGTCCAGCGGCGCTAGGCCGTTGGCGGCGCCCTTCTGTGCGGTGATGCGCGCATCGGCCCGTGCATCAGCACGCGCGGCGGTGAAGTACAGGTTGCTGCCACCCTCGGGAAGGTCGTCGGTGCTTGCCGCCGCGGTGGCGATGACACGGCCGTACACGTCGCGGGTGATCTTCACCAGCGCCTGGCCGTCTTCGGTGTTGCCGACTTCTTCCAGCCGAACAACGGTATCGCCGTCCCGGCCGTTGCCGTTGACGATGGTAATGCCGCCGCCGGGGCGGAAGGTGCGCATGCGCCAGTCGGCGGGACCGACCAGTACCGGGTACCCAATCCCCGACAGCTGGGCCAAGGCCACGATGTTGCGCGGCACGCCGGACAAGCTATCCCAAGGCGTGCTGCTGTTGCCGGTGCCGCCGCCGAGTTGGGCCGGATCGATCAGTGTCTTGCCATCCGCCGCGTACAGGTTGACGCCCACGATCGCGCCCTTGGTGGCATCTGCGTTGATGTTCACCACACGGCCGAGATTGTCCTGGAGCTTGACCTTGCTCACGGCTGGGTCTTCCCCTCGCCCAAGCTGCGGATCTCGCCCATGCGGCTGTCGCAGTCCTGCAGGGTGACCAGGTTGGCGTTGTAGGCGGCCACCACCGCCTCAACCGTGCGGGACGTGGCGCGCTTTGCCGCGCACGGCTTGGTCAGACGGGCGTCGACCGGTACCTGCTTCTCGACAGGGACCAGCACCTTTTCGGGAATGGCCGGTCGCTGCGGCGCGCTGGCACAGCCGGCCAGCACCAGCAGGATCAAAGCAGCGGGATGGAATCGCACAGGGTCTGCTCCAGTTGTGCCCGGCACGCGGGCTGGGTCTTGGCGGCCTGCAGGGCCTTCTCGGCGGCAGTGGCGCGGCGCTGGCCGTCCGCCGCTACCGCTTCAGCACGGCGGGCCGCGGCATCGGAGGCCTTGCGCGCTGCCTCGGCAGCATCGATCGATGCCTGGGTCTGTCGGTTCACCTCCTGCAGCAGTTCGCCTGCGGCGTTGGCCGCACGCAGGTTCTCGGCTGCCTCCGCGCGTGCGCCGTCGAGCTGGCGCTGCACTGATTCGATCTGCTCCCGGTCAGCAGCAGCCTGCCGATCAGCCCCTCGCTGGCACCCGGCCACGAAGATGCCACCGGCCAGCGCGCACCAGAGGCCAATGCGGATCAGACCCACGTAAGGGCGAAGCGGATCAGGGATCAGCATGGCGGCTGCCCCTCGGCTTCTGCTTGAAGCTGGTGGCCACCGGGACCAGGAAGGCGCCGCCGACGGCCAGGCCGCCCAGCACGATCAGACCCCACTCGGGAAACAGGTTCTGTGCGCGCTCCGGCATCAGCGCGTAGGCGCCAAGGGCAGCAGCCGCAGCCGCCGCAACAGTGGCCAGCCAAGTGCTGGCCCTACCGGCAACCCCTCGCCAGTTGAATCGGTCCTTCACTTCAGCCCCCTGAGCTGCTTCAGCTCCTTGATGTCGGCCTTGTTCTGCTCGACCTGCACGGCCTGCTTGGCCAGTTCGAGCTTCAGCGCCGGCACGTCGGCCAGCTGCGTGTTGAAGGTCTGCAGCTGCTGCTGCACGGTGGCCATCTGCTGGTTCGTGACCTGCTGCTGGGTCAGCACCGCCTGCATAGAGCTGATCAGCCAGTACCCGCCAGCAACAATGAATCCGGCGAAAGCGGTAACGAACCACTTTTCCACCGGGCCGAGGGAAACGCGGGTGCGGCCGTCCTGGCTCGGCTGGGCTTCCATGCTCATACGCCCCCACCCAGAGTGCCGCCGGCCTTCTTGTAGATCTGCCGCAGCTTCTCCAGGCTCTGTTCGTGCTGGCCGTAGTTGGCGCCCGGCAGGCTGGCCCACTCTTTGGCACACAGCGCCACGGCACGGTCGAACTGGCCAGCCTTCACCGCATCGAGCGCGCGGCGGCCGCGGATCAGCTCGATGCAGCCCTTGTCCTGGCTCAGCGGGCCGAAATCGGGCAGCTTCAGCCGCGCCTTCAAGGTGGCCCAGGTCCGTTTCAGGAACTGGTACCGGCCAGCAGCAGTTGAGCTGAGCGTGGAGTTCAGCCGTACCAGCCGTTCGGGGTGCTTGCTGAGGTCGGAGAACAGGCCGCCGCCCACCAGGACGTCGTAGCCGTGCTGCTGGGTCGGCTGCCGGCCGTTGTCGGTCCCCTCGGACCAGGCCAGCATGTCCAGGAACGCCACGACGTTCTGCCCGCCCGCCTCCTGTGCTGTGATTCGTGCCACTGTCGGCCCCCTTGGAAGTGATGGGCCTACGGTGCCTTCAGGGGGTGGCGGTTCAATGGGCGCTGGACGCGAGGCCCTGGGCGCGGGCTAGAATCCGGGCTCCAACCAAGGAGATGGTGATGGCGCTACCTCTGCATTCATTTGAACGGATACCGACCACCGAGGCCTCGGCGGGTGACCTGGTCTACATCTTCAACGGCTGGTGGCTAAGGCTCGAGAACGAGGAAGGCGAGGACAAGCGAGGGCTCATTTTGTCCGGCCCGGAGGCTGGAAAGATTGGGAAGTGGCCTGTTGCCAATGGCATTCGTATCGCACACGGAAACGGATGGCAGGTCCTCGCGAAGATCGATCTTGCAGCTACAGGGAAGCTTCCGGCTGTCTCGATTGGCGAAGAGGGTGTTACGTTCCACGGCCATGAATGGCACATTCCTCAGATGCAATCTTCCTTTACGACCCTCGGACAAGAAACGCTGTCGCGGCGGGAACCATGGGAGTACATCAGCACTTTCAGCATCTGGCTGACGGACGATGATGGAAAACCCTTCGGGACGGAGCCTGTCTTCACTGTGGGTGAGTGACGCAACGGCCCGGGCAACCGGGCCTTTCCTTTTGTACGGGGCCCGCCGGGGCTGGTGGTACCATCCGCGTGCCCGGGATGGCCGGGTCAGGGAGGACCTATGAGAATTTCCATGCTCGTGCTAATTGCCTGGGCAAGCGTTTCACTTCCTATGAGCGCTAGTGCGGACCAATTGGAAGATCGCTTCCAAGCGTTCGCCCGAATCACCTATGCGTGCAAGGCGCAGTATTTGATTGACTCGGGCCTTGCTTCCAGCCTCATCCGAGCCAATGTCGGATCTCTCTCATCACATTGTGAATGCGTAGCTTTGACTGCTACGGCAAGCCTCGCCGATGCTGAGATTCAGGTTGTTCTAAATGGCACAGATCCTCAAAAGTCTCTCGAAATACTGAGAAACAACACTGCGGCTTGCGTCCGGATGGGCAAATAGGCGTGCCAGAGAGGCGGCCCGCCGTTTGGCGGCCTGGCATCGCTGCACCGACAGGGAATGACTATGAGCGAAGACCGATTCAAGGGAACTGGTGAGTTCCACCCGGAAAAGGCTTGGAGCGAGATCCAGCGCAAGGACTGGGAGCGCAAGCATGAAGCTAGCGGCCGTGGTGGCGGCCGCGTTGCCATCTACCTTGTAGCGGGGATGATTCTTCTACTCGGCGGCCTGGCCGTTCTCTTCTTCCGCGTTCCTCAGCTGCTCAGCAATCTGCTGTAGGTCCGGATCGTTAGTGTTGGCTGCAATGTTTCGCAGCGACGCCAGGCTGCCAGCAACTGACCCGATCGGAGCAGTGGTAGCCCTGGCCAGCCACTTCACGAATCGCGGATTCACCATCGCCCGGGCGACAATGTTCGCCCCCGCGCCACTTCCAAGCAGGCTCGCAGTGGACACGCCACTCACGTCCATCAGGGACGCGACCAGCGCAGCGCCGTAGGTATATGCAGCAGCACGGTTTGCGCTGCCACTGGGGTTGGCGAAAACCTGCGATCCGCTCTTGATGTTGTCGGCCACCCGCGCGATCTGGTCCATATCCTTGGCGAACCCCGGGCCGTAGTGGCCGAACAGTTCCCGCCGCGCCTCGTCGGACAGCTTGCTCCAGTTCGTCATGAACGTGCCTGGGCTGAACTGCTCGGCAGGCAACCCGGCCTGGCCAGGCGTCGGACGGCCCATGCGGTTCAGCACTGCGGCCGTCAGGGACTTCTTCCCATCCTCCGGCAGGGCTTCCATCACCCGCTTCAGCGTGGTGCCGCCCTCACCAGCACCGGCCATCACGGCGTTGTAGACCTTCTCCGGGCCGCCAGCCTTGTTCACCACGCGCTCCAGCTGCTTCAACTGTTCCTGCGTTGACTTGAAGTAGGCGTTCGCGCGCGCCAGCGCCTCGGGTGCCTTGCCACCCTGAGCCTGCACAGCGGCCTCGATGTCATCCCCCATGGCCCGGTACACGCCGCGCAGCTGCGAGGTGGCGCGGTCAGGGGTCAGAGTGAAGTCGAACAGGCCATTCCCCAAGTTCGACCGCAGATCCTTGAAGGTCTGGTAGGGCAGCGCGGTGCCCCCCTCACCAAGGTCCGATGCGATATTGCGAGCCAGCTGCGTGACTTCGTCCGGGATCATCGATGCCGCAGAGGCCGGTGCACCGGGATCGACCGCGGTCAGCCGGGCCAACTCGGCGTTGGTCCGGTCCAGGCGCACTGGGGTATCCGACGGCACCAGCTGGTCCACGGCGTCATACAGCGCCCGGCGGCGTGCGGTGACGTCACCCTTGAAGGCCGCGACGCCCTTTTCGATGGCGGTGCCGGCGTTTTGCCGGGTGGGATCTGCCGCCAGTGCGCGCGATCGCTCCCCGAGGTTCCTGGCGATATCGTCGCCCTGCCCCTCGGCGAAACGGCGCATCACCCCCGAGCTGGTCGGCGCGCCCGCCAGCAGGTTTTCCACACCCTGCAGATTGGTGTTGCCCGATGCCTGGCCGACGGAGGGTGTCGTCCCCAGCGCTTCGAAGTCGGCGATGGTGTTCCGCATAGCCTCGCCGGAACGACCGCGCACTGCACCTCGCACAGCTGCAGCGCCGCCCTGCATGAGAGCCGCCGGGCCGATGCCGCCGGCGAGCGCGGCCGCCAACTGGCCAACAGGACCTGCGCCGCTCTCTCGGGCCAGCCCGGCCGCACCAGAACTGCCGATCGTGCTGATCGCCTGCAGCACCGGCTGCGCCGTGAGGAATTCTCCAGCGCGCTCGGCAAGGCCAGGTACTGCCGTGGGCGCCGGTGCAGCTGAGGTCAGCGTCGGTGCCACCCCACGCCCTGCATTGAGGGCTGCACCGCCGCCAAGCGTCAGTGCGGTACCGGTCAGCGCTTCGCCGACATCGCCCAGCACGCGGTCGCCAGCAGTCTGTGCCTGCGGCAAGCCCAGCACATCGGCCAAGCGCGCAGCGTTGTCGCGGAAGCCGGCCACGGGCCGGCCGGTGATCTTCGTTTCCAGCGCGCCCAGGGCATCGCCACCGAGGGCGCCCAGCAGGCTGCCGCCTCCCTGCAGCACCGAGCGCAGGCTGAACGCCGCATCCCTCAGTGGACCAGCGCGCCACCCATCGGCCTGTCGCCCGTCCGCCGTGCTGTCGACGGAAGATGTGACCTCGGAAAAGTCCGGCGGCAGCGCCTGCACCGCTGGCAAGTCGGTGACGGGTGTTTGCCCTCCGCCGAACTGTCGCTGCAGGACCGCGTTGATCTGGTCATCAGGCATGCCATCGGGAAACTCGGCGATGCTGCCGTCGGGCAGCTCCACTTCGATCGGCATTACTCGATCCTCCCCGTTGCCGGGTTGAAGCGGCGGCGCGCAGGGGCGGCCGGTGCCGCTACAGCACCACCGCCGAATGCCTCCACCGCGCTGGGCATTGCGCCGGGGCTGGTGGCGCGGCCGTAGTTGCCGTTGATCAGCGCAGCCTTGCGCTGCTGCAGCTCGACCGCCTGCTGGTTGAAACCTGCCAGGCGCTTCAGCGCCGCCGCCGCGGTGGCCGGATCGTTGGCGCTCATGAGCTCATTGGCTGCGCGCTGTGCATCGCCCTCGGTCTGCACGCCCTTGTTGAGGCGCAGGGACTCGTTGACGATCTTGGTCAGGTCGGCCTGCCATTCGTTGTAGTTCACGTCGCCGGGGGTAGCGATACCAGCAAACGTGCGGCCGCGCGCCAGCAACGAACTGGTTGGACTGACCCGCAGCGATCCATCTGCGAGGCGCTGAGCGTTCTTGCTGATGATGTCGGCCAGCACCTGCGTGCCTCCCAGGGCATCTTCCACGCCCAACAGCTCCTTCAGAGCCGACACAGGCAGTGGTGAGCTGCCGCCGGCGTTCTTTCCGCCTGGGTTCCATTGGCCAGCACGCTGCAGCGCGAACTGGGCGCCGTCGATGCCCATGGCCTGCCGGGTGCGCGCCGCAGATGCGAACGAACTGGCGGCGCTGGCATCTGAGGCGCGTGCACGGGCCGCATCAGCCAGCATGCCGGCGCGCCCCTGCTCGGTGGTGCTGACGCCGCCGCCGCCGGGCAGCAGTCGGTTGTTGATGAGGTTCTGGCCTTGGATAGCGGCCAGCTCGACGGGGCCGTTCGCCACGCCCATCAGGTAGGCGTTGCCGCCGCCGAAGTCACCGGCAAGCGATCGCGCCACCACGCCTTGGCGGAAGTCCTGTTCCTGCAAGTCGCCGCGGTATCCGCTGAGCTGCGTCGGGTTGAAGCCCGCTCGGAATGCATTGGAGAGCACGCTGGCCTGCTCGGGCGCATAGCCGGCATCGGCCAGACTGGCCTGGAACTGATCGCGCGCCATCGCCTCGTCGCGCTTGATCTGTGCACCGGCCAACAGGGTGGCCAACTGTGCGGCACGCGTCTGGCCAGCCTGATACGCCCGCTCCTGCACCGCGCCGCCGCCTGCAAATGCCTGGCCCAGAGAGGCCCATCCGTTCGTCGCCATCTCAGCGTCCCCACAGGTTCGAATTCTGGTACCAGGTGCCGGCCTGGTTGCCGAAGTTGGCTGTAGCGCCTGCATTGGTCTTGGGCTCAGCACCACCACGCGCTGCCATGCCGCTACCGATGCCCTGGGCGATCTGGCCAGCGGCGGTCAGCCACGGGTCGGGCCGAATAGCCTGCAGCCGGAGCTGCGCGAGGAAGTCATCGCTGGCCGCCTCGCGCCCGATCAGGCCCAGCTGCGACGCGAGATTCCCGCTCTGCAGCGCCTCGCGCCTGCGCTGTTGCTGTGGCGCGTCGATTCGGGCCATCAGGCCGGCGGCACGCTGGCCGTAATCGCTGATCCCCAGCGCGGCATCATTGGCCGACGCCCGGTAAGCGTCACTGACTGCGCCACCCTGATTCAGGCCCCGGCTTGCCGCCATCTGCGCGGCCTGCGACTGGTCCATCAGGCTGCGGGTGACATTGGCCCGCTCGGCGCTGCCGTCGTCGGTTGCGCGCTTGGTCAGCAGCTGGTTCACCGCATAATCGGCCCGCTCTTGATTGGCCGCCTGCTGGTAGATCCGGTTCGCCGCCTGGTTGTCAGCCTTCTTGGCGGCCTGGTGCTGCGTGTACTGCTGCGTTGCGGCGCCGATCACCGCGATGGCCGTTGCGACCCACGTCATGGCTGTGCCTCCAATTCCAGTGGCTCGTCGTCGGGCATGATCACCAGCGCCTCGATCCGCTCCAGATCCGTTTCGTCCGTGAGGTGGACGGTTACCAGTTCGCTCGGCGCGTGCGCGTAGATGGCGCGCTTCATGCCCGGCGGCGAGTCGATGACGTGGAAGCCCTCCAGCTCGACCATGCCGTCGGCGGTGCGCAGGGTGACGTGGCCGGAGACAATCAGGGCATGCCGGAAGCGATGCCGCTTCCCCACCACCAGGGCGCCGGCCGGCATCGACATACGGCGCAGGTACTGGCCGGGGAGGAAAGTGTGCTGCACCGGCATATCCGCCTGCGGCAGCTGCGCGCACAGGTCCTGTAGCTGCACGATGTCAGCCAGCGAAGGCTGGCTCACCAGCCGCGCCATGGTGCTGATCACATCAGGCATCGCGCTCATCGGGCACCGCCGTAGCCGAAGCCGGGCTGGTACAGCGTGTTGTAGACGTCGCGGAAGCCCCGGCGATCTGCAGCTGCCTCGCGGCTGCGGGTGTACACGTCAGCCAAGCCACCGAAGATCTCGCCCAGCGCATCAGCCCGCAGCCGGCCCTGCGCGGCCTGCAGGTTGCCCTGCAGCGCCTGCGCCGACTGCGTGGCGCCGCTGGTCAGGCTCATGCCGCCGGCGACCTGCGACAGCAGGTTCTGGCGTGAGGTCTCGTCCGATGCCTTCAGGTCGGCCAGCGCCCCCTGCGCCAGGCGCTCGGCATCCAGCACGCCGCGCTGATAGTCCTCGCCCAGGCGACGGTTGGCGTCTACGGCCGCAGATCCGCCGGCGAGGCCACTGCGGGCCATCGCGAACTTCAGGCTTCGGTCTGCCTGCTCCTTCTGCCGCCCCAGCTCACCGCCGTAGAAATCCCGAGTGGCGCCCAGGAAGTCGTCGTAACCGGCCTGGCGCGAGGGTGCGCTGTAGAGCCGGTTCACCTGGTCGGTGGCGCGATTGATGTTCGAGGTTCGCCATGCCTCGGTCTGTGCCGCGGCATTGGCCGCCTTGCTTCCGCTACTGCCGCCCATCAGGCACCTCGCATGCGTGAAAAGTGAGCGATGTCCTCGCCGTTGGCGCCCTGCCCGCTCCAGACACCTTCGTCCTGCATCCCCAGCGATCGTTCAAACCACTCGATGGCCGCCAAGCGGTCAGCCAGAGCGTTCACCTGCAGGCGGCGTGCGCCGGCCTCAAACAGCTGGTCGATCAGCCAGCGGCTGGCCTTCGTCATAGCTCGCCACTGCTCGGCCCAGCCCTGCTCCGTGCCAACCATCCACGATTGCCAGATGCCCGGGCCGACCGGCTCGAATCCACCAGCGGCAGCCGGCGTACCGTCGGCGCGCAGAACGGTGAGGGCATACGGGGAAGAAGTGGCCCAGGCGTTCACCAGGGCGTGTGCAGCGGTGTCGGGGCTGTAGGCGGTGCCGCCCAAGACGGCCCGGAACTGGCGCTGCTCTTCGTGCCGAAGAATGTCGGCCAACACCACCAGGTGGAGTGGCCGACAGGGCACAACATTGCGCGGGAGACGGGGGGAAATCATGCCGAAATGCTGACTTCCTACCCCCCTTGATCAATGGTCACGCCATCGGGCGGAAGTCCTGCACGTACAGGCCGAAGGCATTCCACTGCCATGCCTCGGTGCCGTCGTAGACCAGCCGCACCGCGAACGTGGGCGCCGCCATCGACATTGGCACCGGCCCACCGGTGAGCGTGTCCGGGTCGACCTGATATGCAGGGGTGAACGCCCCGCCGTTGGTCTGGTCGAAGCCGACCTGGATGCCGACCTTGCCCCGCCCGACCACCTCGAAGCCGTACAGCATCTTCGTGACGCCTGCCGGGCCGAAGTCCAGCCACGGCCATTGGATGACGCCTTGGAACGGGGTGAACACGCCTGGGGCGAGCTCGTCCCCGATCGCACCGTCCACCATGCGGTAAATGCGGTTGGCCGAACGCAGGTAGAGCGCGTCGCCCTGGATCGCCCAGGTGTGCACCTCGAACGGGAAGACGTACCGGGACCACGCGCCCACCTGCCCGATCTGCGTCATCGTGTAGACGAAAACCTCTGTCTGGCCGTCCTTCGCGAACATCAACCAGTACTGGCCTGCGGCCGGGAAGTACAGTCCGCGCGGCACCACCGAAGGCTGCGCGAGCCATGCCTGCACCAGCGGGTCGATCGGCATACCCACGTCGCCGGCCTGGAAGTTGGTGCTGCTGGCGGCGATGCCGACGCTGCGCACGCCTTGGCTGGCCAGGAACAGCAGGTCGTTGCCTACGGCCGCGATGGCGCGGTGCTGGGTGCTACCCACCGGCAGCGCGTCGAGCAGCGACATGCTGGCCGGGTCTTCGTCGATCTGCCACAGCTGGAATGCCTCAGCGTTGAAGACGGTCAGGTTGCCGCGGTAGAGGCCCATGGCCGCCACCGGGTTGGCCCCGTAGTTCTGCAGGCCCGTGGGCAGGAACCCGGCATCGTTGGCGCTACTCCAGTCCTTCGGTGCCACGGTCGCGCTGTATGGCACGGTGTCGCCATTGCCGGCGAAGACCTTCGAGGCACCGATCAGCACCACCTTGCTGTTGGGGCAGTTCGGATCCTCTACCCGGCGGCTCACGGCCTGCCAGGTGACGCTTCCGTCTATCACGGTGCCGCCAACGTTGGTTGGCCATGCCGGTTCGCTGCCGCCGCTGACGTACAGCGGAGATGCGGTCCACGTAACACGGGTGATCGCCATCGCCTCCCAGGTCACGCCGCCATCGACCACGCGCTTGCCGAGGATGTTCGGCCACGCCGGTTCTGTGGCGCCGGTGTGCGCCACCACGTCCTGCACCGCGCGGTAGACAAGGCCCGCAGGCAGGCCGTTCACCGCGCCGCTGACGGTCAGGTTGTCAGCGCCGGTCACGTGATCATGGTCACCCACCGACCACAGCGCGATGACGCCGCGGGCGTACGAAGCACCTGCAGGCTTCGGCGACACCGCAGTGGAGATCGCCGCATCGCTGCTGACGATGTTCCCCTGCGTGTAGGAGATCATCACGTCGTCCTTGTCGTACCACCGGACCTCCACCCAGCCGCGCGTCGCGCCAGCCTTGGCCGGTCCCTGCTCGATCAGGCAGTTCGCGGTGAGTGATCCGCCATCTGCGACGACGAAGCGCGCCTGGTTCACGGCGGCGCCATCGCTGATTCGCCCGGGCAGCTCCAGCTTGCCCGCAACGATGTGCGCACCGCCTTCCAGATCCCAGCCGGTGTTGCCGTCGGTGAAGTTGCCGTTGATTGGTGCCGTCGCCGTCGGGCTGGGCAGGTTCACCGGCCTGATCAGATCGCCCTTGGCCGCCTGCTTGGCAGCAGTCCACTGCGGAACCGAGCCGCCGGCCGTGCCGCTGCCAGCGTTCCCCAACGGGTTCTCCAGTGGCACGTCCTCGTTCACTGTGCCACCGGCAGTGGCTGGCCACTGCGGCTCGGTATCGCCGGAACGCGCGTTCGCACCGCTCACCGAGCTGACCGTGTACTTGAAGCCGTTGTTGGCAGACGGCACAACCACGTTACCGACAGTGCGCGCGGCGTAGGCCTCCCACGCGGCGTGGCCACCACCGGTGTCGACCAGCGAATAGGCCAGGCCGTTGGGAGCAGTCGGGCTGACCAGCGCCCCCGGCAGGTAGGTGGTGTTGGCCGCCCACGGCTTCCCCTCCTCCAGCCAGTAGTGATAGGTCGACCCGTCGGAGAACTCGGCCACCACGTACAGGAACCCAAGGTACGGCAGCGAGTAGTGGATCTCCTTCAGCGTGGCCGCACCGTTGCTGGGGTGCTTCAGCACCACCACCGAGTAGCCAGGGCCAGCCGGCATCACCTGGTCCGCATAGACGACGAACGCGCCCTTGAATGAGGTCAGGCCGATCGTACCGGGCGGCAGGTCCAGTTGGATGCGCGCGGCCTGGCGCATGCGGATGGTCCGGGCAGCGGTCACGTAGCCGTTGAGCAGGTCGAACAGGGCATCCTCAGACGCGCCGCCCTTGTCGCGTAGGCGGGTGATGCCGGCCTTTACGGCGGTCAGATAGGTCGCGCGCATCAGTTGCCCTCCGGCCAGCCGCCAACGGGGATCGGGCGCCGCGCCGGTGGAATCTGTCGCGTGCCGGGGATGTAGCGCCGGGTTCCATGGGAACCGGCAATCAGCTGCCGCACGTAGGCCTGGGCCTGCTGCATGTAGTTGCCGGCGTCTGGCTGCTTGTAGTGCGCCTTCGCGTTCGCCAGCGCGTGCAGGAACACCGCGCGGCTGTTGACTGTCAGCAGGTCGTCGTCACCGGAGAGCCACTTCAGCCCAAGGTGTCCACGGATCTTGATCGTGTAGGCACGGTCGGGCGCCGGGAAAATCTCGATGCAGCCGGTGATCCTGTAATAGGCCGGCTTGCTCAGCGAGGTGCTGGTGTACAGCACCGGGTCGATGCCCTCGATCAGCGGCGTCCACTGCACGTCGTCCTGAATGCCTGCCCACGTGATGCGCCGGAAGTCCAGGTACTGGTCCAGATCCAGCGGCACGTCGTACAGGTTGGCGCCGGGCACGCACTGAATGGTCCACCAGCGCTCGGTGCGCAGTTCCTTGTACTGCTGGTACAGCTGGTCCTGAGCGTCACGAATGAAGCTGTCGACCATCGCATCGAGGTCGAATGGCCGGCGCTGCGCCATCTCCTGCAGGCGGCCGTAGTAGGCCTCGGCGTCCTTCTGGCCGTACTTCGCCTTCGCATCGGCGATCGCCTGCATTTCCACGGCCACGCCGTCGATCAGGGTCTTGTCGTCGCCTTCGACCAGCGGCGCCTTCCCGTCGCTGTAGCGATCCATGGCGTACCGCTGCAGCAGTGAGTCCTGCGCGGTGTTGATGATCTGGTCCACATCCGCAGACTTGGCCACCGTGGTGATGTAGCCGCCCAGCTGGTCGTAATAGGCCTTCGCGTCCTGCTGGCCGTGGTGGGCCTTACCGTTGGCCAGGGCCAGCAGGAAGACGGCCCAGGGATCGAGCGTGGTCACGTCGGCGTCGTCATGGAACGGTGCCAGCGGCGTGCTGACGCTCAGCCGGTACTGGTGCTGCAGCGCCACCTGCGCTTCGGAGAGGAAGTTGGTCAGCAGCTCCTTGACGCCCGGCGCCCAGGCGTCGGCCGTGGCCTGCGCGGAGAACCCAAGCCTGCGCAGCAGGTCCAGCCGCAGTGATGCCATCGTGCGCGGTGCAGGCGTGCCCACGTAGGTGAAGCCAAGCGCCGTCGATACCGTCTGCCGCAGCTGGTCGAACGTGCGCTGCACCTTCACCGGCTCGACCACGAAGCCGAGACGGCGGATCACCTCCTGCCGTGCCTTCTTCAGTGACCATTCCACGCCCAGCGATGACAGGTTCACCTGGCCGGTGTCGTAGTTGATCGGCGCGTCGTACCCCAGCGGGCTGTCGTAGACGTTGCCGCCGTTGACCATGATCGGTGCGTTGTTGCCGCCCATATCGTTCTCCAGGAAGAAAAACGGCCGACCGAGTCGCCCCGGCCGGCCGCCAGCCCGCCGCCAGCGGACTTAAACGGTTTCGCTGCCCTGGTCGCCCAGCGCCGCGCTGATGGCGTCGATCACGCCCTTGCGGTTCTTGCCAGCCTTCTCGATCTCGGCAAGTTTCTGCAGGTCCTCGTCGGTCAGGTTGTCCAGCGCCGCCTCAATCTCGGCGACGGTCTTGCCAGCGAGGGTTTCCAGCTCGGTCGGCTGGTCGTCTTCTTCCTCGTCGTCCTGGTCAAACTGCTCGGCTTCGTCCTTGGCCGCAGCGATGCTGGATGCCACCGCCTTGGCGAAGTCACGTTCGTTGCGGTAGGCGTACTTCAGTGCCTCGGAACCTTCCGCAGTGCGGCCGTACTTGTTCTGCAGGCCGGCGAACACTTCTGCCATATCGAAGTTTTCGACCTGGATGGCCTCGCGCTTCGACTCGCTGATGGATTCCGGCGGGTACAACTCTTCCACGATCGGCAGCTCGTAGTCGAAGATCTGCACCGGCAGCTTGGTGGTTGCGTCGCGGTCGATGACCAGCGTCAGCAACAGCAGGGATACGGTCTTGGCCATTACTGCACGCCCTCCAGGGTGATCGGCGCCGTCGCGGCGGTGCCAGTGCGGATGAAGTCCGGCAGGTCGGCAATTTCGACCACCGGGGCCAGGTTGGCGGCCGCGCTCAGCAGGGTGAACCAGCCCGAGCTGCCAGCGGCCGGAGTGCTGCCGTCGGCCGGTGCTTCGTGGCCCTGCAGCAGTACGCCGGTGGTCACGGCAGTGTTATCACCCAGGTTGGCAAGGCCTTCGCGGCCCCAGCCGCCCAGCAGCGGGGTCTTGTTGAGCTTGACGATGGTGCCCCCGGTCGGGAGCGTCTTCACGTTCGGCATTTCGTTCTCCTGCCGGCGAGGGATACCCCCGCCGGCGTTGCGTGGGGTCAGGCGATCGAGAAGACCGCGTTGCTGTTGCCCTTCTTCAGCGTCAGGCCGTAGTGCGCCGTCATGCCGAAGTAGTGGGTATGGCGGTCGTACACGCGCGGCGGCGTGCGGCGAACCATCCAACGGCCCTTCACCGGGCGCAGCTTCAGCGACTTGCTGTTGAGGAAGTACCCGCGCTTCTTCCACGGAACCGCGATGGTGCCCAGCAGGTCGTCCAGGGCGTCGAAGGTCGGATCCCACACCACCGGCACGCCCTTGAAGGCCAGAGCCTTGGTGGACGGGTCAAGGGTGACGCCGCCGGTGGCCGAGGTGCCCATGGTGATCTGGCGGCTCATGACCTTCAGCGCGTCAGCCTGGATGGCGTCGTACATGTCCGAGCCGACCACGATGAAGTCGGGCGCACCCAACTTGCCGTAGGCGATCGACTTGCGCCACAGGGTTTCCAAGTGCGAGATCAGGTTGCCGGCGGTACCGGTGCTGATGCCGATGTCGGCCCAGTTGCGCCAGTACGGCGTGGCCGCGCGATCGATGCCGCCGACGGTGCCCACGGTCGGGGTGGTGCTGACCAGCGCGTCCAGACCCGGAACAGCCTTCGGGTTGGTTGCGCCGTCCAGGTGCACTTCGATGTCCCAGTTCTCCTGGAAACCGTCCTTCAGCGTGGTCCAGTTCTCGTCCAGGATGTTGACGATCTGGATCTTCTCGGCCTCGGTCATCACCGCATTGCGGTCATCGGTGAGGATGATGCCGTTGTTGGCCAGCTCGGTTTCGTTGAGGGTGAAGCCGTCGAAGGCCTCATACGCCTGGAACGGCGCCAGGCGCACGGTCTTCTTGCGGTTGTAGGTGACCTGGTCGTCACCGGTGTAGTTCTGGTAGTTCGAGTCGTTCGTGTAGCGGATCTTCTCGTTGAAGACGCCGTTGCCGAAGATCGAATCCTGGCGGTTCTGGATCAGCCAGTTGGCCAGCGGTCGCTGGGTGGTGAACTGATCGATCGGGTCGTTGGTGGCGTAGGACTGCAGCTGGGTATTGGCACCAGACAGCAGTTGCGCAGCGGTAAGCGGCATGGGAATGGCCTCGGAAGGAAAGATGGCCAGCCCGCAAGGGCTGAGGGTCTTTCCGCGTTCCGAGGGCGCGAGGCTCGTTACAGCGCTACCGGCGGCGAACCCGGCTTACGTCACACGCGGGGCGGCTGGTGTGCCGCTCAGTGGTCAAGATGCCAGCGCTGGTGGGCGCGTCAATGGGCGCTGGCGGTACACTCGGCGGACCGGGGCAAGCCGGCTATCCACATACAGGGGCAATGGAATGAGTTTTCCCGTAGCAGCTTTCTGCGTCGCTGACGCATCCGCCGTTCCGACCGGCCATTACTTTTTCTTGAATGGGAACTGGTTCATCTCCGTCGATGCCAGCCAAGGCCGCAGTTCACAATCCGCAATCTGTCTTTCTGGCGATGCCACCGGGCTGTTTGCTCCATCTCCGGCAGGCGAAGCCATCTACATTGGTGGCGGATTCAAGGTTGTTCCACGCGTCAAGAGCATTGAAGCATCGGTGACTGGACCTAAGAATCCGTGGTTCGGTTCGCTCATCCTCGGCGTTATGCCCCACATTTACACAGAGCAGCGCAGTCTCCCTCGGCTCTTCAGCATCGATGGATTCGAGCGTGACGGAGACGGCCTGGCTGATAGCCGACGACGATTCGTCGAGTGGGAGGCGTGGCTAGTCGACTCGAACGGGAAAGATGTCCAGCAGCAGCCACTGTTCGTCGTGGCTTCGCCAGCCAGCAAGGATTAAAGAGAAAGGGGCCGAAAGGCCCCTTCTCCGTTACTGCCCGCGCGCCCGGGCTGCTTGCACACCGATGTCGAACGCGTTCTCGGGAGTGATCTGCGGAGCAACCGGCGCGGCAGAGTTCGCCCTGACCGGGTTGGGAGCACTGCGGGCGACAGGTGCCGCTGCAGCTGGCGCGGCGACCGCGTTGGCCGGCAGGGCCAGGTAGGCGCGGTGGATCTCGGTCTGCCACTGCGCCGGCGGCAGCGTGCGCTGGATGATGTCGATCGTCGGCGTCAGCAGCACCATTTTCTGGTCGAACTGCGCATCACCAGCGCGGAGCTGCGCACCCAGCTGCTGCACCGACACAAGCCCCTGCTGGTACTGCAGGTCCTGCTGCTGGCGATCCTGCTGCGCTTGGGTGTGGCTCTGCTGCAGCTGGCCGGTCTGCCGGTGCTGGGCCAGTTCCAGTGCCACGTCGCGGGTGATGTCGCCGGAGTTCACGCGGCCGGCCAGGTCCGGGTGCGCACTGAGCGGGTCAAAGCCAGGCGCCTCGCGGCCCAGCTGCTGGCCCAGCCACTGCAGTTCCCCCTGCATGCGCTCGTAGGCGTCTGCCATGCGCCTCGGGTCGCCGGAGTTGATGTCGGACAGGTAGCGCAGCGCACCGCCGAACTGCTCCGGCGTAGCGCCGGTGCTCTGGACAGTTTCCTCCCACTGGCTGACCCGCTCCCGGGCATCCCGCGCCTGGGTATGCAGCTCCTGGAAGCGCTCGGCCGCGCGTTCCTTCAGGCCCAGCTGCTTGACCTCGTCATCAACGGTCGGCTGCTGCGGCTGCGCGGGCGGTGCCGGCTGCTGCTCACCTGCAGGCGGCGCATTCGGGTCGACGGCAGCCGGCGTTGCCGGTGCGCCGTCCTGCGGCGGCTGGCCGTCTGCTGCCGTCGGGGCATCGCCGGGGAGCGCGTCCTCGCGTGCTTCCTGCTCGCGCGCGGCTTCAACGCCGGCGGAGAAGGCATCCAGATCAGCGGCAGCGGGCTGCAGTGCGTCCCCACCGTCGGCAACCGGCGGTGCGCCAGTGTCGGCCGGCTGGACGTCGGTCGGGGTGGTATCCGGCGTGGACGGGGTGTTCTGGTCTTCGGTAGGCATGGTGGAACCTCAGTTGGCGGCGGGTTGGCGTGGCAAGGGGATCAGCCCAGTCCGGGGTGATCGGGGAGCGAGGTCAGCTCGTCGCGCAGGCGGAAACCCAGCAGCGGCCAGATCTTGGCCACAGCGTTCTGGCGCGCGATCTTGCGGCCGATCTCAGCGTCGAAGTTCTCCGGGCTGGCGCAGGCCGATTCGCCGGTTACGGTGAAGCCGTTGCGCAGGACCAGCACGCAGAAGGTGAGCTGGCGGAGTGGCGAAACAGCACCTACCGGGGCGTGGAACCCGTCATGGGGTACGCCATCCGCCGCGATGATGTACCACTCGCTTTCGATCTCCGCCTCGATGGCGCCAGGCGTCACACGCGGGGCGGTCAGGCCCTTGGCCTGGATTTCCTGCTCGATGGTCTTGTCGTTCATGGTCTGCTCCTGTGGTCAGAGAGGCGGGGCGACAACGCCGCCCACGGGTGCTGCGGTGGGTACCGGCGCTTCGGCCGGCGGGAGGGCTTGCATCGGGTCGGCAGGCGGCATGCCGGGCATGGCCGGCGCATCGATCACGGCACCCGGCGCAACCTGCGGCACCTGGGGAATGAAGGTGTAGGCGTCGATCGACGTGTCGCCGGTGCGCTCGATGGTTTCGACCATCAGCTGCTCCAGGCTGCTGGCGATGTCCAGCGGCGTTGCGCCGCGCATCTCGCCGATGGTGACGACAGCCTGCTGCAGCTGCGGCAGGATCGCGCCCCACTGCTGCCGGCGCAGGTTGGACGCCGGGCGCCCCGAGCTGCCGGCGCGGATGTCGACGTTCAGCAGCGCGGAGACCAGCTCAGGCAGGGGCGCGTTGAACCAAAGCGCCTCGGGCCCGGCGATGTCGCTGACCTCTTCAGGCGACAGGCCGGCGGGCGACATGGATTCCTCGGCCGTGTACTGCGCGATCTCGCCCAATACGTCGTCCAAGCTGTCGCGGCTGTAGCCCAGGCGGGATTCGGTGCCCTGTTGCTGGATGTCGGCCTCGGTGGCCGTCTTCGCAGTCTGGATGCTGGAGGACAGCGCCTCCTGGATGCCCCAGATCAGTTCCAGCTCGGCGCGGATCGGGGCTGTGTCGTACAGCGCGGCATCGATCTGGTTGTACTGGATGGGGAACAGCACGTTGCCGGTGGGCTGGCCCTTCAGGTCCAGGCCGACCATCTCCCCGACGCCTGCGCCTTCCAGCTTCGCCGCATCGTCCGGCTCTACAGCGCCGCGATCGAAGCCCAGCTTCGGGATGGCTCGGCGGCGATGCTCGCGGTAGTTGGTGCGGGTGCGGTTGTACTCGTCCAGCAGGGCGCGCGAACGGTCCACCAGCGACTGCGGATGCCGCTCCCCATCCACCCACAGCGGTGCCCACTGGAAGAACGGGTAGAAGCGCGTGCTGCGCTGGTCGGGGGTGTACGGCTGACGCAGGTTGCGGCGCAGGCCAGGCGTGATGGTGTGCACCAGGTTGGTGGTCAGGTCCCACACCTCCCAGATGCACATGAAGCGCGGGCCGGCGTCACTGCCCTGACCCGCTGCCGTGGCGCTGCGGAACACCTCGGCGTCGCTCTCGCTCACCACGCCATCGGCCGGGGCGAAACCGCCTTCGCGCGTACGGCTCTCCGGCTGCACGTGGTAGTAGGCCTCAGCCTTGCCCAGGTCGTCGCGCAGCTCCGGGAACGTCGCCTGCGCCTTGTCGTACGGCATGAAGGTGCGGTGGGCGATCCACGGCGAGATGGCGTAGTCCTTCAGGGTGGCGACGTCCATGGACACCTGGATGTCTTCGCCGCGCACGAAGTCGAAGACCAGGCCGTTGTAAATGATGTGCTCGACCTGCGCTTCCAGCGTCTGCATCTGCTGCTCGTATTGAGCCTTCAGCAGGTCCGGGTTGGCGGCGTTGCCCTCGGCCAGCTCCGTTTCCATCAGCGACAAGGCTTCGAGCTTGGCGCGCAGGTCGGCGATGCGCTGATCGGTGGTCGGGTCGCGTTCGGTCTCGCGGTGCCATGCCGCCTTGATCCAGCCAATGCCGATGCTCAGGCCCGAACGCACCATGGCGTCGGCGGCGTGCTTCAGGCGCCCGCGCTTCCACAGCGAGGCGATGACGATCTCCAGCGTTCGGCCGACCTGCTTGGCCAGCTGCACCCGGCTGGAACCGACAGATTCAGCGGGCTGCACGGCGGGCTCAGGGTCGCGGGCGTACAGGAACGAGGTCAGCAGGTTCACGTAGGTGCCGGCGATCGGCACGCTCACGTCATAGACCGGGTCGACCTGGTTGCGGCAGTAGCGCCGGTCCAGCGCATAGCCCTTGCGGGCATGTTTGTCGAACTCGCGAGATTCCTTGATGCGCTTGTGCCAGTTGGCGACGTCTGCCTCTTCCTGTGCCAGCGCCTGGGCCTGCGCCTCGCGCTCGGCGTCGGCTGCCTGCTCGGCCGCCAGTGCGTCGGTGAAGCTGTCGGCGGTGGGCATGGTCACAGGGCGGATCTCCTACGTTCGGCGAGTGAGGGCTGGTCGGAATGCTCCAACCACTGGCGGCTATGGGGCACCAGCACCCGAGGCCGTTCAATGGACGGTCGGTCGCGCGCGCTTACTGCGGCGGGGAATTTGCTGTGGATGAAGTAGCCAAGGGCGTCCGGCGGATGGTCGAAGCCGGTCGTTTTGTCGGGCAGCCCGTTGGCGTCGTACGGCTGCTTCTCCAGCGCCTCCGTCAGCTTCGGGCAGTTGCGCACGTTCACCAGGAAGCGGCGGCGGCGCTTGGCGTTGAGGATCATGGCGTTGACGCTGACCACGCGGGAGCGGATGCGTGGGTTGGCCGCCGGCACCACGATCGTCATCGACCGCTCGGCGCGGATCAGGCCCAGATCGGACGTGCTGGCGTTGTTGGTGTGCTGGCTGTCGCCGCTGGCGTCCGGGTAGATCGTCATGCGGTGGTTGCCGTACTGATCCCGCAGCGCCTGGATCATCGCCGGGGTGTCGCGGATGCCGGTCAGCTCGGCCAGCGCCATCGGCTCGCCGTCGCGGATCACGCAGACGATGGCCGTCATGTTCAGCACGTTGAAGTCCATGCCGATGTGCAGCGCCTCGCCGTCCTGGATCTCGGCCGTCGTGTTGTTGGCGGTGCGGGAGAACGCCGGGTACACAGACCCCGTGGTCAGGTTGACGAACATCCCGTCGATGTAGGCCTGCACCAGCTGGGGCGGGTAGCTCTCGAACAGCGACTGGATGTAGTCGTCCGGCAGGTTGGCCTCGTTGTCGTAGGTGCTGGCATGCACCAAGCCGTACAGCGCCTGCAGCTTCGGGTTCTCGCTGGGCAGCTGGTGGAACTGCTCGTAGACGAAGTTGAACCCCTCGGGGGTGGTCGTCACATCGATGCCGTTCTGCAGGCCGTCGGCCTTCACACGCAGGCGGGCGATGATCTTGCGCCAGGCGTCCTGGGCCTTCCGCTTCTTCAGCGTATCGATCTCATCGACCAGGGCCTTGCCGACCTTGAAGCCGACGATGCTGGCCGGGTTGTCCATCGACCGGCAGATGACCGTGCCGCGGTACTGGCGGCCTGAGTACAGGTGGGCCTCCTTGTTCGACTCGACGATGCGCGCGCGCAGGCCCCAGTCGTAGGCCACTTCCTCGATCGTCGGATAGAAGATGTCGCGGATCTGCGGATAGCTGGGAGCGAAGTAGCCGGCCGGCACGCGCGGATGCGTCCACACGTGGCTGCACAGCGAGCCGCAGCCAACCCAGGTCTTGCCCGAGCCGAACCCGCCCACGAAGGCGCGGAACTTGTGCGGCAGCTGCAGGAACGCGGCCTGCGGTTCGTTAAGGGTTGGCATTCCGGCGGCGCCCGCTGACCACGTTCACCGTGACCGCGACCGGTGCTGGTGTCTCGCCGTCGTCTTCGCCCTCTGGCTTGTCCCGCCAGCTGCCCGGCTTGCGGTTCTTCAGCCAGAAGATCGCCGCGGTGGTGTCCGGCGGGAACTGCTTGTCGGTCGAGGTGACCACGATCTCCCCTTCCACCACCCGGACGTCGTCCTCTCGGCAGCGGTAGCCGGTTGCCCGTTCGAACAGGGCGCGCTCCACCCGCAGGTCGGCCTCGGCCTTACTCAGCTTTAGGGCTTCCGAAAACTCGGGGTGCTTGATCTTCCACAGGTTGACCGTGGACAGAGCCACGCCGAAGAACTCCGCCACTTCCGGGTCGGTGCAGCCCCTACGGCCCAGCAGTGCGGCCTGGCGCGTGAACTCCGCGCGGTACTTGGTGGGCCTACCACCCTTCGAAGGGGCTTTGGCGGCCTTTTTGGCCGGTTTGGCCTTCGGCACGTCTTGCTTCTTGCGGGGCATCAGCTCGCCCTCTGCGGGCAAGGCTGCCGATTCCCGGGGGCATGAACGTCACCATGGAGAGGCAAGTCCCCATGGCCGCCGCAACGCGGCATTCCCCGTGTCGGCTGCACGCTGTTGTCGACACCTGCGTGCTGGTCGTCCCGGTACTCGCCCCGGGCGGCTTCCTGACTGTTCCGCCACCAGGGCGACGGGCTGCGGTCGATAGCCGGCACCGTTCCGTCGGGACGGACGATGCTCGCGTGCAGCAGTTCCATGGTGGATAGCGTCTGGCGGTCGCTCATGCTGCTGTTATCCCAGCCTGAGCATTCCGATCAATGGCGATCAGGCAGCAGCGAACAATTCCAACTGCATCGGCCAGCGGATGGGCTCAGGCTGCTCCCAGCCGTAGTGCTCCCGCAGGTCCTCGGCGATCTGCTCCGGGTTGGGGAAGCTGACCCTCTTGCCGTCGGCGGTGTCGGCGCCGTAGAGCCCGAACAGCCAGCCGGGGTGTTCCCGCATCATGCCCTCCCCTGCTGCCGAGCCGATGCGCAGGGCGAAGATGCTGCAGGCCGGATCGCCGAACACGTAGCTGCCTTCTCCCTGAGCGTTGCGGATGTCGCGCACGCGGGAAAGCACCTTCCTGGCCACCATCAGCACGTCCGCCTCGCTGGCCACGGCAACGCCAACCGCTGACCGGCGGAACTGCCGGTGCGGTGCTGCCTGCCTGGTCGTCTGGTTGTCGGTCTTCTTGCGCATGGTCGTTCCCCCGGTGGGGTTCGTCGGGATCAGGCTGAGGCCTCGTCGGTGATGTGCGAGGCCAGGTGGGTGTTCTCGAACCAAAGGGCGATCAGCAGCGCGTCGGCGCGGCCGTTGTCCTTCTTGCGGCGCAGGGACGGCGCGGCTGATGGGAACCGGCTGATCGCCAGCACGCGAGCGGCGTCCTTCTCCTGCTTCAGCAGCCCGAACGACCGTTTCCAGCTGGCCGGCTCCGCTCTGGTGGTCGGTATGCCCAGCAGCTCCAGCACTGCCTTTGCCTTGCCGTAGGTGTCGCCGAAGTTCATGGACGACTGGGCGCCCTGCTTTCGACCCTTGGCCGGCATGGCCCGCACCCGTTCGATGCAGGCCGAGACGTGGGCATCCGGGTTCATCTCCTTGGCGGCGCGGATGAACAACGCCATCGCGCGCGCGTCGAGCTCGGTGTGGCCGTCCACTTCCATGGTGGGGGTGTCGATCACCGGCCCGGCCTCGCCGTCCACCAGCGTGGCGATGGCGCCGGTCAGGCCAGGGTCGATGCCGAAGGTCAGGCTGCGCGCCATGGCCGCACCCTCCCCCAATACTGGTCGAGCGCGGTGTTCTGCAGGTCCAGCAGGTAGTCGTCGTTGCCGATCTCCTGGCGGAAGCGGCGCGGCTGCTTGGCGTAGGACGGGCCGAACAGCGCTTCGCAGGTGTCCGCGTCCATACCGCCGAAGGGCTCGCCGCGGTGCGAACACGGGTTCAGGCCGATGGTGAAGTCATGGCCGCGCCGCTTCTGGCCGTGCTTGCCGCCGACCGTCAGGTGGTGCACTTCGCAGGGGATGTAGCCCATGCCCAAGGCATATGCGACCACGCAGCCGATGTCCTTGATGGCATCCATGCGCTGTTGCTGCTCAACGGTGGGCTTGCTGGTGCTGCGACCGCGCTTCATCAGCGTCCACCCATCTGCCACACGCAGTACAGGGCGCTATGCCCCACGCTGGTGCATTCCTTGAACTGCCAGCGAACGCAACCTCCAACCAGAAGCAGAAAGCCTCCGATGAAGACCAGGTAAGCCACGAGTTGTAGCTTTTCTTTGAGCCATTTCATGCCGCATACCTCTGCAGTCGCTTCGGGGCTTGGTCGCTCAGGCGCACGTTGTTCTCCACGGCCCAGGCCTGCGCGAAGGTGATCAGTTCGGCCATCTGTCCCACGGTCATGCGCCGGGTCTGGATGGACAGGTTCACGATGCTGGCGCCGTCAAGGGACGGGACCACGTCGCCCTGCTGTCGGTTGGACTCGCGCGCCCACGCGTCGACCAGCAGGCGCTTCCAGCCCTCGGCGTCGATGTAGCGGCCGGCCCATTTCAGTTGGGTGGCCATCTCGCCGCAGATGGCGTGGAACATGGCGTTCTGCTCCAGGCTACGGCTGGGCTTGTACTCCTTGACGGTCACACACACGTCCAGCCCCAGCTCCAGGAACTGGCAGGCGAAGTGCCACGCAGCCGCCATGCGGTCGCGGGCATTGCCGGCGCGGAGAATGAAGGTTCCCAGGTTCATGCGGCGCGCTCCTCTTCCGTCGCCAAGGTTGTGGCCATACCCCTGCACCAGCCAGCGATGGCGTAGCCGATGGGGACCAGATCCAGTTCGGCATCCACCGGCGGCAGGCCTGCCTCGATTTCCTCGGCCTGCTGAATGCACCAGCTCGCCCTCTCGTTCGGTGTCATGCGCGCTCTCCAGTTGCCATGTCCTTGCCGCTCCTGCGGCGATCGCGCGGCGCGTCGAAGCCGCCGCTGTCATCGTCTGCATCGCGCAGAACGGTTTTGAGCGAGTAGTTCGGCTTCTCGCCGTGGTGGTTCTCGAATCGGCTGCATTCGAGGTGATGCCGCAGGTAGGCGGTGCCGGTCTCGCCCTGGCGGTTCTTGGCCAGGATGAATTCCGAGATGCCGGGAGCGCCGCAGGCGTCCTTCGTGTAGTAGTCGTCGCGGTAGATGAAGGCGATCACGTCAGCGTCCTGCTCGATGCCCCCGGACTCGCGCAGGTCGGCCATCACCGGGCGCTTGTCGGTGCGGGTCTCCAGCGAGCGGTTGAGCTGCGACAGCGCGATCACCGGGCAGCCGAGCGTCTTGGCCAGCTTCTTCAGCGTGCGCGAGATGTAGGAGACTTCCTCGGTCCGGTTACCGGCCTTGGCCGGCCCCGACAGCAGCTGCAGATAGTCGACCGCGACCACGCCCAACCCGCCCTTCACCTTGGCGTGCATGCGGGACGCGCGCGCGACCAGTGAATCCACCGGCAGCGAGCCGCAATCATCGATCGCCAGCGGCAGGCCATGTAGGAAGTTGCGGGCGATGCTCAGCTTGTGCCAGTCGTCGTTGGTCAGCTCGCCCTTCACGCGCATGCGCGACAGCGGCACGCCCGAGTGCATGCTCATCAACCGCGCCAGCAGCTGCCGGCGGGCCATCTCCAGGCTGAACACCGCAGCGTGCTTGCCCTGCACTGCCACGCTGTAGACCCACTCCAGCATGTTCGCCGTCTTGCCCATCGACGGCCGGGCCGCGAGGATCATCAGGTCCGTGGGTTCCAGACCGGGCAGCTTCCTCGCCACGTTCTGCCACGGCGGAACCAGCCCCAGGTCGGCGGTTCCCTCGAACCGGGCCTCCATTTCCTCCCACATGCCCTGCAGATCGCTGCGCACCATCACCAGGCCACCGTTGCCGCCCGACTGCACGCTCAGGTTGGCGAACTTCGCGGTGGCGTTGGCCACCAGCGCATCGGCGTCCTCGTCGGCCGTGCCGTAGGCGTCGTTGGTGATCTCGGTCGCGCGCTCGATCACGCCCCGCAGCAGCGCCTTGTTGCGCACGACCTCTGCATAGCCGCGGATGTTGGCCGCTGACGGCGTGGTGCTGGCCAGCTCGACCAGGTAGGCGCCATCGCCCACCAACTCCAGCTGCCGCTGGTTCTCGAACCAGTTGATCAGCAGCACCGTGTCGAAGGGCTGTTCACGGTCGGCCAGATCGCAGATGGCGTGCCAGATCAGCTGGTGGTCGCGGCGGTAGAAGTCCCGCTCGGTCAGCACATCGCGGACCTCGCTCAGCGCTTCCGGCGCCAGCATCAGCCCGCCGAGGACGGACTGCTCAGCGTCGATCGAATGCGGCGGCACCGGCAGGTAGGCATAGTCGTCGCGGTAGGCAGGCTGGGCGCTCATGGGGCCTGCTCCTGCTCACGGGCCTTTTCGGCGTCACGCTCACGGGCCAGCTGCACACCGGCGGTGGTCAGCTCGCAACCGCCGGCAGGCGGCAACCACCAGAGCTTGAACCAGTTCCGGCGGACGGCATCGCGGAAGTGGGCGCGCCAATCCTTCTGCAACCGGCCGCTGTCGCGATGCCGGCCAGCGAACTCCCGCCATGCCAGGTGCAGGAAGTCCTTCGGGATCCCAGCGTCACGGGCGAAGGCAAAGATCGGGTCCGTCCTCGGGATGGCCGATTCGCCAGCGTCCTGGCACTGGTCGAGGAACGCAGCGAAGGTGATCTTCTCCCGCTTCTTCCGCCCTGGCTTCGCCCCTTCGGCGGCAGCCGGAGGGGTATGGGGAGGTTCTTCTGCTTTTGGAGACGGATTCGGAGACGGAGACGGATTCGGAGACGGGGCATTGCCAGAATCTGCTAGCGGCAGATTTCCGCCTGCTACGGGCATGCCACTACCCTGCTCGTTCTGTGCTTGTAGCAGCTTGGCCGCATACTCTGGCATCAGTTGCGATGCCTCCTGGCGACCGTGCCGGCGGCACAGTGCAGCCCATTTCGCCTTCTCCGAACGAGCCTCAGCACCGGCTGACCAGGGCTGATGCTCGGACCAGTCGTGCAGCTGGTAGGCGCCCTCGCTGCCATCGAGGAATCCGACCGAGGCCAGCTCACGCACCAGCGCGTCGTTGTCGCCAGCCCAGTCCGCAGCCAACTCGATGTCTTCGGCGGTCATCCCTTCCAGATCGCCATCCGGCCGGTTGGCGCGCGCCCACAGGATCAGACACACCAGCGACCAGCCAGCGGCAGGACCCAGCCGACGAACCAGCTTCTTCGTCTTCGGGTGGCCGGGCAAACCCGTGCTGAGACGCGCGTCCGTGCTCATGCGCCCCTCAGCATCCCGGCCAGGCGCGACACTTCCGAGCGCCAGCACGGGGGCTCCATGGCAGCCTGCAGATCGAAGAACTGGCGCAACAGGTTCGACTCAGTCGCAGCGCACAGCGGGCCGACCAGCCGGCGCGGGATCGGACGCATGCCGCGGCGCATGCGCGACACGTAGCTCTCCGACTTGCCGATGGCAGCGGCGACGTTGGCCAGCTTGTGATCGCCGGCCTTCATCGCGATGGCCAGTGCTTGGTCCGGCGACTCGATCTGCCGCACGACCTGCAGCGGTGCGTCCTTCGGCTTCCTGGTCACGCAGATGCCCAGGTGAAGCCGTCCAGTTGGATCCGTCAGGTTGTCAGTGATTTCCATGATTTGCCTTTTCTTGCCAGGGGGTTGGGGGCGGAAATGGAGGCCCACCACAACGGAAGGCCCCGATGCCCGGTTCACTGCGGAATGCCCACGGAAACGTCGTCCAGATGATCTGGACCGGTGGGCGGTGCTTTGCCCTCGTAAGGGCGGGTGGAAAGACCCACGTGCGACCGCTGAAGCGGAAGAAGCGCGAGCCGATGGCGGCCGGTGCGGTGGGCGTGGTTGTGCCCTTCCCCACCAGGCCGGTGTGAGGTGGCCATGTCAGGCAGCCGAATCGGTGGGTTCATTGGCCGGCGCCGGACCGAAGACGTCGGGGCGCAGTTCGCTGCGGTTGACCCGCCCCCGGGTGGCGCGGTGGATCTCGTTTGCAAGCTTCGGACTGGGCTGCTTGTTCCCCAGCGCGATCTGGTAGAGCGTTCCAACGCTGCAGTTGGCCTTTTGGGCAACCGAAACCAGAACCGGGCACTTCAGCGTGCCGGTTCCCCCTTTGCTGGTGGCGTAGTTGGTCAGGTTCATGCGCCGCACATTACCGTTTTGGTTATTGGCGGTCAATACCGTTTCGGTCATTCCCCCGCAGGTCGTCGCTTGTGACCATTACCCCTATGGACGCAAGCACTGCCCGAACCGAAAACATGCGCCGTCTGGTCAATCAGGCGGGAGGCCCAGCCGAATGGGCGCGCCAGTACGGCGGCAGCCGCTGGGCGCAGCCGCAGGTCAGCCAATGGATCTCCGAAGGGGCTCCAAAGGGCATAGGAGGAAGGTTGGCCCGTGACCTGGAGGCTGCCATGGGCCTTGTCCACGGCGAACTGGATCGCCCACCCGCTTCAGCGTCTCAGTCTGTGGGAATAGACGTGGCTACGCTCCGTTCCGCCCATCGGCTACTGCAGCTAGTGGCGGAAATCAGGGGAGAACCACCTGTCCCAGACATCAATGTGGTCGCACTGGCCGTCGCCTATGAGACGGTCAGTGCGGAAGCGGCTGCTCTGGATGACAGCAACGTTCTCGACTTCATGCGGGCCTTCGTGGCACGGCTGGAAAAGGCAAAGGGAGCGAATGATGGCTTTGAGCGAAGAACGGTTGAGGGAGCTGGCTAGCCGGATGGCGAAGGCGATGGGGTCCGAGGTAGGTAGCGATCGGCCTAAGCTTCGCCTGGTAAAACCACAACCTCCCCCGCGCGGCATGGATGACCTGATGCGGGAGTCGCATTGCAAGATGATCAGACACTTCCGGCGACGCTGGGGGTACCCCATGCAGATGATCATCGACCAGGCAGTGTTTGGCCTTGCGGGTATCGAGCAGCTCGATGATGAAGCGCTGATCCAGCTGCACAAGGATATGGAGCGCGCGCAGGAGTGCATGCTGGACGGTGTCAGCTTTGAGGACGCTGGACTGCTCCGCTATCGCTACTGAAGTTTCCCCCTGATCTTCCACCGGAACCCCGCCAGCGCGGGGTTCTTTGCGTTTGGGCCCACCAACCCGAACCGGTCGCAAAAAAATTACCGTTTCGGTATTGACCGTCGATAACCGTTTCGGTAATGTTGCCCCGTCGGCCCACCCGGGCCATCCAAGACGGGGTCCACCATGGCAGAAGCACTTCTCTACCTGATCGCCTGGGCAGCGCTGGTTGCCAGCGCGGTGCTGCGCTATCGCCGCCAGTGTGGGCAGGGCTGAGCCATGGCCTTCCACACTCCCTCCGACCGGGCACGTAGCGCCCAGCGCAACTGGGACGACCAGGAAGATCCATGCCTTGAACAGGAGTACCGCGCCGAGCAGGCCGCGGACCTGGCCAAGGCCTATCGCACCGACCCGGCGAAGCTGCGCGAGGCCGAGGAATTGACGGCCGGCACCTTCAGCGGCACCCACTACACCGAGGTGTCGCTGGCGCTGCACCGGCTGCACCACACGGACCCGGCCGACCTGATGGGTTCGGGCGTGCTGCAGGACCTGTACCGGCTCGCCCGTGACGAGGCCGCCGCGATCGACGCGCAGCTGCTGGAAATGGCGCTGCAGCAGGTGGCCGCATGACCGCCGCCGAACGCGAAACTCGCCACCACGTGGTGGCCACTGTCGTCACGAATGCCCTGTCGTTCTGCCTGAGCGTGCTGGCCGCTGTGCTGCTGCAGGCGGTGCTTTCGTGAGCCGCCGTCTCCGCATTGCCTGGGCCGCAGTCGCGCTGTTCGCCGCCATCGTCGTGCCGCTGCGCATCGCAGAGATCCACCAGGCCCACGTCGATCGTGACGCTGCCAAAGCCAGCTGGGCTGCCACCAGCAGCGTGCGCGGCTGATCCGCTCCCCTTTCCCGCCGGCGCCGCCGGCACTACGAGAGGCACCACCGATGTTCGAACTGCGCGATGCGACCGCCAAGGTCGCCAACTTCAACCCCCGTGCGGAGAAGCACGGCGACGAAAACAAGCTGGCCGGCGACCTGAAGCTGGTCGTAGCCGTCAGCAGCAGCGTGCTGGACTACTTCCAGAAGGGTCTGCGCCAGGCCCTGTATCGCAAGGCTACGCAGGGCGAGCAGCAGGACTTGATCGAGGGCGGCGACGGCCTGACGGCGGTCAAGTTTCCGAAGCTGGGCGCGCTGCCGTGGGACGAAGAGTACCCGGGCTATTCCCTGCTGATCGGCAGCGGCCTTGGGCTGTCCGAGCCGCTGGTTATCAGCGACGTCACCCTGAAGAAGCTGTCCTTCGAACCCCTGGAAGGCGGAACGCTGCAGCTGACCTTCAGCGCCGTGTTCCACCCGACCAAGGCCGAAGCCGGTGCCTTGTGCGAGCAGATCAAGAACGAGGTGCAGCTGACCCTCGTTTCGCCGCTCAACACCAGCAAGGGCGACAAGCCCGTGCAGGAAGACCTCGCCGCGTAACGCATTCCCCCGCCCTCACGGGCCCCGCGCCGGCCGGGATTCCACGACGCCGGCACCTATTCCACTCGACAAAGGAACTGCCATGTCCGAAGCCCTGATCCCGCTCGAATCTGTAAACGCCGTCGAGGTCTTCACCGGCGGCGGACTGGACGACCTGCTGGCCCGCATCCGCGCCGAGGCCGTCACCCTGGTGCCGAACGTCAAGACCGTGGCCGGCCGCAAGGAAATCGCCTCGATCGCCTACAAGGTGTCGCGCTCCAAGACGGCCATTGATGACGCCGGCAAGGCGCTGGTGGCTGACCTGAAGAAGCAGACCGGCGACATCGACTCCGCCCGCAAGAAGGCCCGCGACACCTTGGACGCGCTGCGCGACGAGGTACGCAAGCCGCTGACCGACTGGGAGGCCGAACAGGAGCGCATCGAGCGCGAACGCGTGGAGGCCGAGGAACGCGCCCGCGCCGAGGCCGAAGCGGCGCGCCTGGCGGATATCGCCCGTCGGGAAGAAGAGATCCGAGCCCGCGAGGAAGCCGTGCGGGTCGCTGAGGAGGCCGAGCGCCAACGCGTCGCCGCCGAGAATGCCGAGCGTGAGCGCGTCCAGCGTGAGGCCCGCCTGCAGGCCGAGGCCGCCGAGAACGCGAAGCGCGAGGCAACTGCCGCCATCGAGCGCGCCGAACGTGAGGCCCGTGAAGCTAACGAGCGCGCAGCCCGTGAGGCAGCCGAAGCCGAGCAGCGCGCCAAGGACGCAGCAGCGCGTGCCGAACGCGAAAAGGCCGAGGCCGTCGCTGCTGCGGAGCGCCGCGCCAAAGAAGAGGCCGACCGCGCCGAGCGCGAACGCCAGGCCAAGGCCGATGCGCAGCGCCGTGAGGACGAAGCACGCGCCGCCGACATCGAACACCGCCGCTTGATCAACCGCGCCGCCGTCGCCGCCCTGGTCGCCCTGGGCATCGAAGACGAAATCGCCGCCGCCGTCATCACCGCCATCGTGCAGGGCAAGGTCCCGGCCGTGGCCATCCGCTACTGAGGCACCCATGAACCAGATGACCACCCGCGCCGCTGCCGGCGCCCTGATGACCAGCGAGCAGGCCGAAGCCATCCGCGGCGCGTTGAAGTCGAGCCTGTACCCGGGCGCCAGTGATGCGTCCATCGACATGGTGCTGAGCTACTGCCAGGCGGCCGGGCTCGACCCGATGACCAAGCCGGTGCACATCGTGCCGATGAAGGTGAAGATCGGCGAGAACCCCGACGGAAGCGCCGTCAACGGCATGCGCGACGTGGTCATGCCCGGCATCGGCCTGTACCGCATCAACGCTTCCCGCACCGGCCAGTACGCTGGCTGCAGCGAACCCGAGTTCGGACCGACCTGCACCATGGAATCCGTGCGTGACGTCTGGTCCAACGGCCCAAATGGCCGCAGGCAGAAGACGCAGCAGCCGTTCCAGCTCCACTATCCGGAGTGGTGTCGCGTCACGGTCCGCAAGCTGCTCGGTAACCAGGTGGTGGAGTTCTCCGCCAAGGAATACTGGCTGGAGAACTACGCGTCCAAGAGCGATGGCAGTCCCAACGCCATGTGGGAGAAGCGCGCCTTCGGCCAGCTCGCGAAGTGTGCCGAGGCCCAGGCGCTGCGCAAGGCGTTCCCGGAAGCGGTCGGCTCCCAGCCAACCGCCGAGGAAATGGAAGGCAAGGACATCATCGATGCCGAATCCGTGCGCGCTGATCGCCGCCCCTCCACCGCTGGCGCCATCACCCGCCAGCAGCAGGCCGAGCCGCAAGACACCCCGGAACGCCAGGCACTGTACGCCAGCCTGAAGGATTTTGCCGACTGCGGAATGGAGGAATACGAGGGCGCCTGGGGCCGCCTGACCAAGGAGCAGCGACAGCTGATCGGCAGCGCGGGCCACGAAACGCTGAAGGGCATCGCCGAACGCGCCAGCGCCACCGTAGTCGAAGAAGGCGACCAGCAGACCGCAGCCGATGAAGAGGTGCCGCTGTGATCGTCATCGGGTGCGACCAGGGCAGCGAGGCGTGGCACCGCGCCCGCGCCGGCATCATCACGGCCAGCATGTTCGCCACCGCGCGCTCGCGCGTGGGCGAGCTGACCGACCAGCAGCGCACCTACGTGGATGCGGTGCTGTCCGGCCTGGCCGAGAAAACTGCCATGGAGCGCGCAGGCTACAAGGCCGTGCCGCGCTCGGCCATCATCGAGAAGGCCATCGCCGGCGAGCCCATCGGCGACTTCAGCGAAGCGTCGAAGAACTACGCCTTCCGGCTGGCCATCGAGCGCATCAGTGGCGAGCCGCTGGACGAAGGCTTCGAGACGTTTGCCATGCGCCGGGGCCACGAGCTGGAGCCGGAGGCCCGCGCCGAGCATGAGGTGCAGTCCGGCCTGCTGGTGAAGCGCGCTGGGTTCGTACTGAGCGAGTGCGGCGACTACGGCTGCTCGGCCGACGGCTTCATCGGCGAGGACGGCGGCAGCGAATACAAGTGCTTCATCAACCCGGAGAAGCTGCGCGCGTTCCACATCGACAACGATGCGAGCGAGGTGTTCGAACAGGCCCAGGGCTGCATGTGGCTGACCGACCGGCAGTGGTGGCACATCGGCCTGTATTGCCCGGCGCTCGCCTCCGTGGGCAAGCAGCTGTGGTGGCGCCGCTTCGAGCGCGACGAGGCGTTCATCGCCAAGCTGCGCACCGACCTTGAACCGTTCCGGCAGATGGTCCTGGGCTTCGAGCGCAGCCTGCGCGCTGGCGATCACCAGCAGGTGGCAGCGTGAGCGGCCGGCGCGCAGGGGTGAAGGCTGCCATGCGGAAGCCGATCCCGCCGAACGCCACCGCCCGCGACCTGGTGCGCCGATACGTGCACGAAGACGGGAAGAGCCTGGGCGCGCTGTCCACCGCGTGGGGCTGCAAGCCCTTCAGTGTGTGGCGCGTCTTCCAGCGCACTGACCGGCCGCTGCAACCGCACCACGTCGAGGGCGCCATCACCGCGCTGCAGCTGGACGAGTTCGACGCCAACGAGCTGCGGCTGCGTGCGGCGCGCGAGGCCGGCTGGAAGATCGACCCGTTCTACCTGGGGACTGAAGCATGAAGACCTGCACGAAGTGCGCGGCCCGGCTGCCGCTGCGGTTCTTCGCCCTGATCAACGGCAAGGCCACCGCCGCGTGCGCGCCCTGCCGGAACACCGAGCGCCGCCTGCACGACCCTCTGCGTCCCCTGCGCCGCGACCCGCTGCAGGTGCGCCTGAACAACCTCACCAACCTGTGGCACGGGCCAGTGCGCCGCGTGCCTCTTCGGAGCCACGCATGAAGATCCAGCAGATTGCCCCGTGCAACAAGGTGACCAGCTGTAAGACGGACCCCAAGTATTACGCGCCGTCGACCAGCTACGGCAGCGCCTGCCCGACCCGTACAGCTGCCATCGCCCTGCAGAAGTTGGAACAGGCCTACGCCGAAGACAAGGCAACCCATGAAGCGAACCTACCCGCGATGGCGGCCAACCAGGAGATCATCGAACGGGTAACAGCGCTGATGGCCGAGATCGGAATGCCGTCGCGCTTCAGCGAACGTGATTTGCGCTCCCGATCCCGTTACCCGAAATCGATCACGCACGACGCCGGCTACCTGACCGATCTACGCAGGGAGGTGAAGACGAGCGACGGGTGGGACCATGCCCAAGCAACCTACGGGCGTTTGCTGGCCGACTACCGCCGGTTCGAAGCGGAAGCAGCGAAGCAGAAGGAGCAGGCTGACCGCCACAAGGAAAGGGAGCACAACCGACTGATCGAGCAGCGCAAGGCTGATATGGCTCTGGCCGCGATGCTGATCCGGTATGAGCTTCCTATCGATGCGTCATGGGAGGACGTGCTGGAAGCCTTGCGGGGTCGTGACAAGCGCCTCGATCTGGCTGTGGCCATGCGGCAGACACGCGGAGATTGGAGCGAAGGCCCCTACCGAGTGCGCTATGCACTCGATCGGTTCTCCGTCGAAACCGACGAGGACAAGGCCATTGCCAACGACGTGCTGGATTGTCTGCGCGACTTCGATGACGGCCGTGTGTTCCGCGACACGACCTGGAACTACGACGTTCTGTTCGCCAGCGTTGCCGACCAGCAGCTATCGGCGGACGTGCAGACCGCCTTGGACAACGCACGGGACACCTACTGATGACCTACCACCGCTACGACCGCCGGCTGCCGAAGCGCACCGAGGGCTTCGCCTGGGGCCGATCCATCGACCGCGTCATGGGTGGCCATGTCCTCACCTACCGCCTGTTCCGCCGCGACCTGAAGGGCGCGCTGCACATCAGCATGCGGCAGTTCGCCCTGACCGATCACCGCCGCTTTATCGCCATGGCGCTGCGCCAGATGCGCAAAGACCTGGCCGCGAAGGTCGACGCCATCGGATACGCCCTCATCGAGGCCGAACAGGCCACCACTCAGCTGCAGGAGGTTGCATGAACACCACGATGGCAGACGGAGCAGAGCAGCGCCTAGACGCACAGATCGCCGAAGCGCTCTTCGGCCAGCCGGGCATGAGCAAGATGGACGTAGCCAACCGCGTGCGCGAGCTGCGCGGGGATGGGCCGGCGCTGCTGGGGCAGCGGGAGTTGGGCCTGGCGGATGCTCTGCTGCGGGAAGTCTGCGCGCAGCTTGCATCCCTGGACTGCGGCGCTTGCATCGGAAGCCATGCACCGATGGAGGATCTGCACGGCCGCATCGCGCAGCACCTCGCCGCCCAGCCCTCCCCGGGTGGTCAGGGGGATGCACACGATATAGAAGACCCGTGCGATGTGATTACCCGTGCAGCTCAGAAGCTATCGGCAGCAGGACAGCCGCGCATAGCCGATCGTCTCGTTAGGGCACGGACAGAGGTGGAAAGGCTGCAAGCGGCGTATCTCGCCACCCGCCAGCCGGTGGGGCAGGAGCCGGTAGGCTACGCCACGTTCCGCGATGGCCGATTCGGTAGTTTGCTGTTCCAGACCCGCGCCATGGCTGAGTCGCACGACAGCGCCGCGGTTGCTGGTGGCCCCGGCAATGCGGAAATCGTGCCGCTGTACCGCCCGCCCGCGCAAGCCGTGGACCTGGAACGCTTCCGTCCGGCCGTGATGACTTCGCTCGGTCTGTCCTCTCCAAACAGCACCGAGCTGGAGACGCTGCGCGAGCTGCTGGCCCTGATCGACGGCAAGGCGGTGGGCAAATGAGCCGGTTCTTCGCCGCCGATGGCCGAGCAATGATGCGATGCGACCACAGCGCATGCACCGTTTCGGTTGCAGTTTCCAATGCCGGGACGCTCGGCTGGGACTGGTTTACCGGCTGGCTCCCGGATACGCGCCACTTCTGCAAGAAGCACGCGTCCAGCGAGCAGCGAAACGCCGAGTTCGCACGCAGCCGCGAGGCCACCGCCCATGGCTGACCAGCTGCTCACCGCTGCAATGGTCCACCTGCTCGCCCTGGTTGGGATCCTGCTGGTGCTGGGCGCCCTCTGGCTCGCGCTGCAGGGCTACCGCGCCGCGCGCGCAGGGCTGCGCTGGTGCTGGCGGAGGCGCGCTCATGGCTGATCTGCTGCCCATCCTCGTGGCCTGCGAGTACAGCGACACCGTGGCGTCGGCGTTCCGCGCCTTCGGCTTCGATGCCTACTCGTGCGATTTGCGCCCCAGCGAGGGCGACCCGCGCTGGCACATCCAGGACGACGTACGGAACCACCTGCAGGCCGGCCGCTGGCTGGCGATGGTGGCCCACCCTTACTGCACCTTCAACACGTTGGCCGGCATCCGCTGGATGTACCACCCCGACGACACTGCGCTGCCGCAGCCCGATCGTCGCCGGCACCCGAAGTACCCGAATAGGATGCGCGACTTCTTGGAGGGAGCGCTGCTGTTCGCCGACCTGATGGCCGCGCCGATCGAATTCATCGGCAACGAGAACTCGAAGCCGCACGGGCTGGCCATGAGCGTTCTGGGCCGACCGACGCAGACCGTGCAGCCCTACGACTTCGGCAGCCCATTCACCAAGGGCGCCACGCTCTGGCTGAAGAATCTGCCGGCGCTGGTGCCCACCCACACGAAGGCGCAGGTGATCGCGCAGCACGGGAAGATCGAGGCCCGTTGCCACCTGATGCCACCAGGCCCCGACCGCGAGAAGGAGCGCTCGCGCTTCGATCCCGCGATTGCCGCGGCGATGGCCCAGCAGTGGGGGGGGCACATCCTCGAAACGAAGGCAGCAGGCCGAACGCAGGTAACGATGCCTGCCGATCTGTTTGCAGCCGCATGAACACCGCCACCGAGCAGCTGCGCGCTGCGCTGGCCACGAACTGAAGGAGAACCCGATGGGAGCTGCTGAAAAGCTGGACATCGTCGGCAAGGACTGGCTGACCGTGGACGAGGCCGCGCACTACTGCGGCGTTTCCCGAAGCCAGTTCGATTCGAACATCGCCGACTACGGCGTCGAACCCCGAAATTTCATGGGCAAGAAACTCTACGAGAAGGCCGCCCTCTACTCTGCAATCTACGGCTCCAGACAATGGTCAAAGTCACAATCTTCTGGCGGGACGGCGCCGCGTACCTCAACTGGCGGGAAGGCGGCAAGCGAAGCCGTGTCACCATTGGTCGCGTCAGCCCACGCGAAGCTGAGGGCATACGAGCAGCGAAAGAAGCGGAACTGACCCATGGGGTGCGCATCCTCCCCCGGCTGCCAACTGTCAGGGAGTTCCTGGAGGCGTACCTTGACTGGTACAAGGCGGAGCACCCGACCACACACGGCAAAGCAAAGAGCGAGGTCCGGCTGTTCATTGCCCGCTTCGGCCACCGACCGATCGACACCCTGCGACCGATGGAAATGGAGTCCTACAAGACGGACCGCCTGACCAAGGACAAGGTGGCCCCGGAAACCGTAGGCAAGGAAGTGCGCAGGCTGCAGGCCGCATTCCGGCGTGGCGTGAAGTGGAAGGAACTGGACTTCAACCCGCTGGAGGAAACTCAGGCGCCGCGCGGGGTCCGTAGCGTGGCCGTCCGATTCTACGACCGGGCCGCGATGCGCAAGCTGTACCGTGCAAACCCCGGTCGGGCGCCCCTGTGGCTGTTCATGGCACACACGGGGCTTCGCCGCGGCGAGTTGGTTGGGCTGGGCAAGGATTCGGTGACCGGGCGCAAACTCAGGGTCGAGAGCGAGCCAGACGAAGATGGCCAAGGGCGCACCAAGTCGGGCAAGTGGCGCGAGGTGCCGCTGAACCGGTATGCGCGCTGGGCGCTGCGCCACCTACCCGATCCGCTGGTGGCCGTGCACAAGGACACCGTGTCGGACTGGTTTGCCTCAGATGCCAAGCGGGCGGGGATCGGCGGCAGCCTGCATCGGCTACGGCACACCTTCTGCGCGCATATGGTCATGGCCGGGGTGCCGTTGCGACGAGTGCAGATCCTGGCCGGGCACGCTGATTACGCCACGACCGAGAAATACTATGCCCATCTGACGCCTGAAGGCGACGATGGCGCAGTGGCGAAGCTCAGGTACTGATCCGCGCCGCTGGGACCACTGGGACCAAATCCTGTGGATATGCGGGAAACAGTGGGAAATGCCCGCCGCTGCGGCTGCCTAACTTATTGATTGTGGTGACCCCGGCCCGATTCGAACGGGCGACCTTCCCCTTAGGAGGGGGACGCTCTATCCAGCTGAGCTACGGGGCCATTGGCAGCGGCAAAGGATACCTCGTCTGGCTGAATGGACCAAGCGCGGGGCGTTCTGCAGGACGTCCAGCACCAGTATTCTGTGCACATCCACCCGCTGCACTTATACCGTCGCCGCATGATGACCTTCTGGGAGAGCCTGTCTGCGCTCGGCGACAGCCGCGCCTTGTTTCCGCTTGCCACTGTACTCGCCTTGTTCCTGCCAACCTCTCACCGCCACCTGCTGTGGCGCTGGGCAACGGCAATCATTGTAGTCGCCGCGACCACGCTGGCGAGCAAGATCGCCTTCATGGGCTGGGGTTTCGGCTTGGAGTATCTGAATTTCACCGGCATCTCCGGGCACGCCGCCATGTCCAGCACGCTCTATCCCGTAGCCTTCTGGCTGCTGGCCAGCGGCCGCAGTCGCCACCTTCGGGCCTGGGCCGTCGCGGGCGCAGGGCTAGCACTTGCGATCGGCTGCTCTCGACTGCCATTGCGAGCCCACTCTCCATCCGAGATCATCATAGGAATCAGCCTCGGCGTGGCTGCGTCGGCCTGGGTGCTGCGTGACGGGCAGACGCTGGGCTATATCCTGGCCGTGCATGGCCGCGCCGCGTTGCTGGCCATTGCCGCCGCAATGACCACACCGATATTGCTCGCAGACCTGCACACCCATGACCTCGTGAAGGCCGCGGCGAAGACACTGTCCGGCCGCGCGCAAGCGTTCGAACGCCAGGATCTACGTGGCCATTCGTCACCTGTCAAAGGCCATCATTGGGCACAGTAATCATAAATCTTGACAGCAGGGGTTCATCCGCAGAACATGTGAAAGGAATTTTCCCTGACGGAGCAGGCCTCCCATGTTCAAGAAGACGATCGCAGTTGTGGCACTGGCGGCCCTGTCCGCCTCCCCGATGATGAGTTTCGCGCAGGAAGCGCAGGCTACGGCTGGCTCTGGGGCTACCGCGACTGAAGTCGCAGGCGCAGAAGCTGCAGGCATCTCGTCGGCTGCCGTGGTCGGCACCACCGTGATTGCAGTCGCGGCGGCGGCTGTTGCTTACAGCATCGGCGGCGACAGCACCAGCGGCAGCAATGACGGCGGCAGCGGCACCGATCCGGGCGGCCCGGGTCCGGGCGGCCCAGGCACCGGCGGTACGGGCGGCACCGGTGGTACGGGCGGCACCGGCGGCACCGGCGGCTGATCAGCGCACCGCGTACCACTCAGGCCCTCGCCGGGCGCGGCCCGGCGGGGGTTTTTTATGCCTGCCAGACTCTCATTCCCATGAATAACATCACCCCTCGCCTTCTTGCCGCTGCGTTGACCGCACTGGCACTGTCCAGCTGTGCGCTTGCGCCGGGACAGCACCTGCGCCGCAGCGACGTCGCCGTTGACCGCAAGAGCGGCGATGGTCAGCTGGAAATCGTCACCATCACGCCGAAGCTGATCGCGCAGGAAAACGCCGCGCGTACGCAGAATTCACTGCCGGCTGCATTGTTCGATTACCAGCCGGCACCGTACACGGTCGGCGCCGGCGACATTCTCTATGTCACCGTATGGGATCACCCGGAACTGACCGTGCCGGCCGGTCCCCAGCAGCAAGGTGCTCTGGCAGGGCGCCTTGTGCAGAGTGACGGCACGATGTTCTACCCATACATCGGCAAGGTCACAGCTTCAGGCAAGACGCCGATGCAGCTCCGCGAGGAGATCAGCACCCGCCTGGCCAAGTACGTGGAATCGCCCCAAGTGGACGTATCCGTCCTCACCTATGGCAGCCAGCGGGTCTGGGTGACAGGCGCTGCCCAGCGATCCTCACCGATTGCTCTGGGCACCTCGCCGCTGACGCTGGCGGATGCGATCAGCCAGTCCGGACTGGACAACCAGCAGGCCGACTTGTCCGGCATCCAGCTCAGCCGGGAAGGCACCACTTACACGATCAATCTGGAAACCCTGGCCCGCGAGTTTGGCGGCCGCCAATTGCTCCTCAAGGATGGCGACTCCATCTTCGTCCCTTATCTGGATCGCAAAGAGATCTTCGTGGTGGGCGAAGTCAATCAGCCTGGCGCCTACAGCTTCCGTACGGGCGATGTCTCGCTGAACCAGGCACTGGGCCGTGCTCGCGGCCTGCTTCAACAGACCGCAAACGGCAACGCCGTGTATGTCATCCGCGGCAGCACGGACCTGCAGCAGGAGCCGTCGATGGTCTATCAGCTGGAGGCGCGCTCGCCGACCGCATTTGCTGCCGGCAGCCAGTTCCATCTGCAGCCGGGCGACGTGGTATTTGTCGGCGCAGCCGGCGTCAGCCGTTGGAACCGCTTCGTAAATCAGCTGCTGCCCTTCACCAATATCCTGTACAACGCGGCGCGTACCGGAACCGAAATCAAGGACAACTGACATGGCTCGCATGGATGCGGCTTGCCACTGCCCAGCACATCGGGCCCATGGCGCGGTGTTGATGGTCATCGTCGCCGCCCTGCTGCTCACCGGGTGCACCACCGGCAGCCGTTCCACAGTGGACACCTTCCGGCTGATCACCCATCGCCCGGCACAGGCGACCGCAGAAGGCGTGGCCAACAACCGCTTCCCACAGATGCAGGTAGAAACTCCTGACCTCACCGCAGTGGCGGTGTTGGGCTACATCGATGGAGGCCGCCAGCAGTGGTTCGCAGGCTCACATGCGGTGTTCGAAATGGACGCTCACGGCCTGCTGCTGGGTGGCAGCGGCCTGGGGCAGCAATGGCGTGCGCGTATCGATGGCCCTTCGCCGTTCGACGACCTGCGTACAGTGACCGCGCCCGTTACGGTGCAACGCCGCTATGACTGGGTTCCCGCCTACCAGGTCGACGTCGCCGTGACCGGCACACTGAGCAGGGGCGCACTGGAGCAGGTAGACATACTGGGTTCGCGTCGAACCCTGCAGCGGTTCGACGAGCGGCTACAGGGCGGCGGAATGAGTGGCCGCAATGTCTACTGGGCAGATCCGGTCACGGGCTTCATCTGGAAAAGCCGACAGCATCTGGCACCCGGCCGCGTCGCAGAACTGACCCAGCTCAAACCCTATCGCACGGCCAAGGATTGAGCCATGACGTTCAGATTTCCCAACCCGGCAATCCTTGCCGCGCTGTTTGCTGCCACTGGCGTCCAGGCCGCGCAGATACATATTGAAGGTGCCGCAGAAGCAGCCGGGGAGTACGAGCTGAGCGCTGGCGCCCGTCTGGCCGACGGGCTACTGCTAGCCCGCCCAAACACCGACGCCTACCTCCTGGGGACAAGCCTCGAACGCCCACACGCCCTGAAGGCCCAAGTGCGGCTGCGCGCAGGGCTGCAGTATGGCGCCGGGCAGCTGGCAGAGTCTGCCGACGCACAGGTGGTCACGCTCGCGGAGGCATTGCAGACCTGGCTGGAGACACATCCGGCCACCGGCCGGACACCCATCACCGGCCCCGCCCGACTGATCCAGGTCCGGCCCGCGAACAACCCGGTACTAGCCACAGGCGATAGGCTGCGATTCCCACTGCAGCCACGCACGATCACCGTCATGGGCGCAGTGGAGCAGGAATGCGAGCTGCCGCACGTCCCGCAGCGCGATGCACGCGACTATCTGCGTGACTGTCATCCCAGTCCTCTTGCCGACCGCAACGATATTTACGTGATTCAACCCGACGGGCGAATCCAGCAGTTGGGTATCGGCCTGTGGAACCGCGCAGATCCCCAGGCTGTCGCGCCTGGAGGTACGGTCTTCGTGCCCGTACGTGCGTCCCTCATCAAGCATATCGACCCGCTGTTCAACAGCGATTTCGCCACGTTCATCGCCACCCAGCCCATCAATCCGTGATGACCCAGCCCTGCCTGCGCGCGCACCCGGTGCGCCCCGCCCGTTTCGCACTGAGCGCGCTCGCCTTGTCGCTGTCCTGCGCGCTGCATGCACAGGAGGCGCCGCCACCCACCGCCAACGAATGGGGCGGGATCGGCCTGTTGCAGACGCCTACCGCGCGCATGGCAAGCGACGGAGACCTGAGCTTTACGGCGTCATACAACGCTCCGTACGCCCGCTATAACCTGACCATGCAGCCATTCCCATGGCTGGAGGCGTCATTCCGCTACATCAATGTCAATAACTTACTGTACGGGCCCAGCGTTGCAGGCGATCAGCATTACAAGGACAAGTCGATCGACTTCAAACTGCGCCTATGGCAGGAATCACGCCTGCTGCCGGAGCTGGCCTTTGGTGTGCGCGATCTGGGTGGCACTGGATTCTTTTCCAGCGAATACCTGGTTGCCAACAAGAATTTCGGTCCGATCGATGCGTCGATCGGACTTGCCACCGGCTACATTGGCAACCGCGGCGACTTCTCCAATCCACTCGGCGCTATCGATGATCGCTTCAAGGACCGCCGCTCCATTGCCAACAGTGACATCACCCAGTCCGGCAAGTTCGGCCTGAGCAACATGTTCAAGGGGCCAGTTGGCGTTTTTGGCGGCATCACCTACCAGACGCCGATGGATGAGCTGCTGCTCAAAGTCGAATACGACGGCAACGACTACCGCCGCGAACCCCGCAACAACAACCTGCGCCAGCGCACGCCCGTCAACGTGGGCCTGGTCTATGTGCCAAACCGCAATGTAGAGCTGACTGCAGCCTGGGAGCGCGGCGACGCGGCGATGTTCTCGCTCACCCTGCGTGGCAACCCGGGCAATGCGCCTGCTGCACCGAAGCCGTTCGACCCGCCACCGCAGCGACTGCTGCCCGAGACGGCCGCCGTCGATCAGCGCGCATCAGTTGCCAACAGCGACGCTTCTGGTGCCGCACCTGGCACCAGCACCGATTGGGCAGCGATCAGCACCGAGCTGCAGCGCAATGCCGGCTTCCGCGTCGAACGCATTTCGCGCCGCGGCGACGAACTGTATGTCGACGGTTACCAGACCCGCTACCTGCATGCCGCCAAGGGCCTCGGACGCGCCACGCGCATTCTTGCCAACGCGACCGGCGATGACTACAACTGGTTCACCCTGCGTACCACCCGCGTGGGCATGCCGATCGCCGATCTGTCGATCAACCGCGAAGCGTTCGCGGGATACCTGGATGGCACCGTCAGCGAAGACGTACTGCGACGGAGCACGGAACTGCAGGCGCCTGACGCGCGCGCGCGCGAAACGCTTTACACACCCAAGCGCAACCCGTTCGGCGGCGGCTTCAACATCGGCTACCGGCAGAACCTTGGTGGCCCCGATGGCTTCATTCTGTACCAGGTCGCAGCCAACTATACGGGCAGCCTGTTCCTGCGCGACAACATCTGGCTGACCGGCACCATCAGTGCCGATGTCACCAACAACTACCACAAGTTCAAGTACAACGCCCCAAGCCGCCTGCCGCGTGTACGTACCGACATCCGCCAGTACCTGACCACCTCCGACATCATGCTGCCCAACCTGCAGGCCAACATCGCCGGGCGGCTGGCACCGGACCTGTATGGCATCGCCTACGCAGGCTACCTGGAGTGGATGTATGCTGGCGTCGGCGGCGAACTGCTGTATCGCCCAAGCGGCGAGCGCTGGGCGGTTGGCGCAAATCTCAACCGGGTGCAACAGCGCGACTATGACCAGCACTGGGGCCTTCGTGACTACCGCGTCACCACCGGCCACGCCACGTTCTATTACGCCTTCGACGCCCGTGAACGCATCATCGGCTCGCTATCGGTCGGCCAGTATCTGGCCGGCGACAAGGGCGCCACTCTGGACCTGGCCCGCGTATTCGACAACGGCGTGACAATGGGCGCGTATGCGACCAAGACCAATGTCTCGGCGCGCGACTTCGGTGAGGGCAGCTTCGACAAGGGTATCTACTTCAGCATTCCGCTCGATGGATTCCTGCCACGCTCCACGCGTGGCCGTGCGGCCTTCAATTGGAACCCGCTGATCCGCGATGGTGGCGCCATGCTCGGCCGCAAGTACGGCCTGTACGGCATGACTGGTGATCGCGACGAGCGCTTCTTCTACGACAATCTGCGTAACGTCGGGGAATGACAAAAGCCGGGAGCCTGACGGCTCCCGGCCATTCGTCTGCAGCGCAACTTCAAAGAGCTTGTGCAATCAAAGGTAACGCACCCAGCTCTTCACCCCCTCATCCATCAGCGTGTAGACGTGCTCGAATGCAGCACGCTGCTGGCGATAGGGATCGGGAATCTCGCGATCGGACTGCCACTTTCCCAGCAGGAAGGTCTTGCCCGACGCCTCCGGCGCGATTTCGATGATGCGATGGACATGCTTGCGCTCCATCACCAGCACCAGATCCGAAGCTGCCAGGATGCCGCGGTCGATCTGCCGCGCACGATGGCTGCTGCCATCCAGGCCATGCTCGGTCAACAGCGCCTGCGCGGTGGCATCCACACCATGATTGACCAGGGCCCCCAGCCCGGCCGAGGACACCGTGATGCCCCTGCCGCTCACAGCCTCACGCAGCATCACTTCCGCCGACGGACTACGGCAGATGTTGCCGACACACACAACCAGAATATTCTTGAACACGGACAACGGCTTCCATCAATTCTTCAATACATGGCACGCAACACCTGGCCGCCCCTACAGACCGGGCACTTCCATCCGAGCGTGCCGCCACATGCCGGCAGCAGCCTCGCCTAGTATGCCGATTTCTGGCCCAGCACTTTGAAGGCCGTCATCAAAATGATCCGTACGTCCAGCGTCGGACTCCAGCGCCGGATGTAATCAATGTCGTACTGGACCCGCTTCTTCATCGAGCGCAACTCCGGTGTCTCACCACGCAATCCGTGGACCTGCGCCCAGCCGGTAATCCCCGGCTTCACATAGTGGCGATGCATGTAGCGCTCGATCACACGCTCGTAGTGATTGTTATGCTGAATCGCGTGCGGTCGCGGCCCAACCACCGACATGTTACCGCCCAGCACATTGAAGAACTGTGGCAGCTCATCCAGGCTGCTGCGACGCAGGAACGCACCGAACCGGGTCACTCGCGGATCACCGCGCGTCGCCTGGGTGATCTGCCCGGCGCCCTCTGCATGTACGCGCATGGAGCGGAACTTGAGCATCCAGAATTCCTTTCCGCCCAGTCCATGGCGCTTCTGGCGGAACAGCACCGGCCCCGGAGAACTCAGCTTCACACCAATGGCCAACACGGCAAACAAAGGCGCCAGCAGGATTACTGCCACGCCTGCAACCATGATGTCCTCGACGCGCTTGAACAAGCGGAATCGATGATCAACCAAGCCTTGGCGTACACCGATCATCGGCACATCACCCACCTGGTGCACACCAGGGTTCAGCGCCCCAAGGCCCGTGGTATCAGGAATCAGACGCACAGGCACCGGAAAACGCTCGATCTGCTTAAGCATGTCCTTGATGGCGCCAGCATGCCCCATCGGCAGAGACACCCATACCTGATCGAATTCGCCGCGGTGCTGATCCATGTACTGCGGGACGTCTTCCAGTCGCCCCAGCCTGCACGGCGCGTCCCCTCCGCGGCGGGTGGCGATATCGCCCGCACTGGCAAAGTAGCCGATGACGTCCTTGCCAAGCTCTGGCTTCCCGCGCAGCAGGCGATGCAGCCTCAAAGCGGGAGCCCTTAGCCCAACCAGCAGGATGCGCTCGTGGTCCATTCCGCGCGAGCGCAGGCGATGCAACTGCACTCTCAGCAATACGCGCAGCGCCGCCATCGATGCCAGACCAAAGGCGTACCAGCCAATCAGCCATGTCGAGGGCACCACGTCGGCAAGCCCAACCAGCACGACGTAGAGCGAAAACAGCGCAAAGGTGGCAGACCACGCCAGCAACAGCAGCCAGAGGTCAGCGAGCAGCCCCCGGATGCGCCAGTTCCGATACAGCGGCGCCACGGAGAAACACACGATGGCGCTGAGAATCACCGCGCCAAACACGATTCGCTGGGAGGAGTCCGGCGCAGCTGCTCCATACAACACGATATGGGAAAGCACTGCCATGCCTGGCAGTAGCAACATGTCGCCCAGGCGTAGCCCCAACTCCAAGGCAGCCCGGGCTTCGACGCGGCGGCGGCCAGCCCGGGCCCGCTCTGCGGAAAGGTCTTCTACTGATCCCTGTAGCAACGCACTTCTCCATTTTCGGCTCGACGGGACGCGGAATTGTCTGCGTCCACGTGCGCGGACTCCCCAGCCAGCACGGAATCGTCGAGGTTGTGTCAATCAAATGTGGAGGAATTGTGGATGAAGTCTGGGCCAAAAGATAGGAATTCCGACTGGGCACAGGCTCGGACGAATGCCATGAAATCACCCCATCCAATTGAAAATATTGACAATTTCCAATGTGTCAATTTGCATCAACATGCGTCATTTAGCGTCAATAAATGAACGTCATTGCGCACTTCATGTCGGTTCACTGGCGCTCAACCCACCCCGCACCGCACCAAAGCCCCACCACCACCCTCTGCTACCATCGGCGGTTCTGTTCATCGCGTCCCCCACCTGCCCGCGATGGCGCCAAACAACGTAACGAAACACAGGAGTCTGCATGTCTTCCGAGCTGCTCAAGTCCCTTGGCCTGGACGCGATCAACGCTGGCACGTACCTGGGCAACGGGGAGTGGTCGAGCGCGACCAGCGGTGAGCTGATCACCCCGGTCAACCCGACCACCGGCGAGCCGATCGCGCAGGTCCGCGCGACCACCGAGGCCGAGTACGAGACCGTCGTCGCCCGCGCCCAGGAAGCCTTCAAGATCTGGCGCACCACGCCGGCCCCGCGCCGCGGCGAAGCCGTGCGCCTGTGCGGCGAAGCACTGCGCAAGCACAAGGACGCCCTGGGTTCGCTGGTTGCCCTGGAAATGGGCAAGAGCAAGCCGGAAGGCGATGGCGAAGTGCAGGAGATGATCGACATCGCCGATTTCGCCGTGGGCCAGAGCCGCATGCTGTACGGCTACACCATGCATTCCGAGCGCCCCGGCCACCGCATGTATGAGCAGTACCACCCGCTGGGCCTGGTCGGCATCATCTCTGCCTTCAACTTCCCGGTGGCGGTGTGGAGCTGGAACTCGTTCCTGGCCGCCATCTGCGGCGACGTCTGCATCTGGAAGCCGTCCAACAAGACGCCGCTGACCGCCATCGCCTCACTGAAGATCTGCAACGACGCCCTGCGCGAAGCCGGTTTCCCGGACATCTTCTTCCTGATCAACGATGCCGGCACCGCGCTGTCGGAGAAGATGGTCGATGACCGTCGCGTGCCGCTGATCAGCTTCACCGGTTCAACCCAGGTCGGCCGCACCGTCAACGAAAAGGTCGCACGCCGCCTCGGCCGCTGCCTGCTGGAACTGGGTGGCAATAACGCCATCATCCTGGACGAAACCGCCGACCTGAAGCTGGCCGTGCCGGGCATCGTGTTCGGCGCCGTCGGCACCGCCGGCCAGCGCTGCACCACCACCCGCCGCCTGATCGTGCACCGCTCGATCTACGCCGACGTGCTGGCCACCCTGGTCAAGGCCTACAAGCAGGTGGAAGGCAAGATCGGCGACCCGACCGATGCCGCCAACCTGATGGGCCCGCTGAACAGCGACGGCGCCGTGCAGCAGTTCCTCGATGCCATCGCCCAGGCCAAGGCCGCCGGCGGCACCATCGAGACCGGTGGCACCCGCATCGACCGCGCCGGCAACTTCGTGCTGCCGGCGATCGTCTCCGGCCTGAAGAACAGCGATGCCGTGGTCCAGCACGAGACCTTTGCGCCGATCCTGTACGTGATGCCGTACGACAGCCTCGACGAAGCCATCGACATGCAGAACGGCGTGCCGCAGGGCCTGTCCTCGTCGATCTTCACCCAGAACCTGAAGACCGCCGAGAAGTTCCTGTCGGCCGCCGGCAGCGACTGCGGCATCGCCAACATCAACATCGGCACGTCCGGTGCGGAGATCGGCGGCGCCTTCGGTGGCGAGAAGGACACCGGCGGTGGCCGCGAGTCCGGCTCGGATGCGTGGAAGGTCTACATGCGCCGCCAGACCAACACCATCAACTATTCGGATTCGCTGCCGCTGGCCCAGGGCATCAAGTTCGACCTGTAACGCTTTCTGTAGTGCCGGGCCATGCTCGGCAGGATGTGCCATGAACACCGCAGGAAATGCAGCCGAGCATGGCTCGGCTCTACAGGGTGGCAAGCCGGTGATTGATTTCACCGGCCGCCGCGTGCTCATCGCCGGTGGCAGCAAGGGCATTGGCCGTGAGATGGCGCTGGCATTTGCCGGCACCGGAGCGCAGGTATCAGTCTGCGCTCGCGGCCAGGCCGGCCTGGATGCCCTGCGTGCCGATGCGCAGGCGCAGGGCATCGGGCTGCACGCCTTCGCTGCCGATCTGGGCGAAGCCAACCAGATCCAAGCCTGGCTGCAGTCCGCCGCCGATGCGCTCGGCGGTATCGACGTGCTGGTCAACAACGCCACCGGCTACGGCATGGCGGATGACGAAGAGGGCTGGGCCGCCAGCCTGCAGATCGACCTGATGGCGGCGGTGCGGGCCTCGCGCCTGGCACTGCCGTGGCTGCGCGCATCCAGCGATGCCTGCATCCTCAACCTGTCCTCGATCGCCGCACAGCAGCCGCGTCCCGGTGGCGCGCCCTACGCTGCCGCCAAGGCCGCGCTGTCGCACTACACCACCTCGCAGGCACTGGCGCTGGCCAAGGACCGGATCCGGGTCAATGCTATCGCCCCGGGCTCGATCGAATTCGATGACGGTCTGTGGGACCGCCGCCGCACCGAAGATCCTGCGCTGTACCACGGCACCCTGGCGAAGATCCCGTTCGGCCGCTTCGGCCACCCGCGCGAGATCGCCGACGCTGCCCTGTTCCTGTGCTCGCCGCTGGCGCGCTGGATTACCGGGCACGTACTCAATGTGGACGGCGGCCAGGTGTTGATGGGCTGAATTTGTAGAGCCGAGCCCATGCTCGGCTTGCGCGCAAAGCGCGGTCCATACCGCATCGGCCCAGAGTTCAGCCGAGCATGGGCTCGGCTCTACAGGGCACTGCCCATGGGATTGCCCGGGCAGAGGCACTATCATGTGCACACTGCCAAGGAGGACCCCGATGAGCGTGGCACCCCGACAGACAAGCGCCCTGGCCGTGGTCAGCCTGGTCATGGGCATCGCCAGCTGGACCGTCCTGCCCTTCGTGGCCAGCATCGTGGCCATCATCACCGGCCACATGGCCCGCGCCGAGATCCGCCGCCGCCCGCATGAACTGGAAGGCGATGGCCTGGCCGTCACCGGCCTGGTGCTGGGCTGGGTGATGGTCGGCGCCGTGATCGCCGCCATCCTGGTCTTCATCCTGTTCTTCGGCGGCCTGGCCTGGCTCGCCGCGATGTCGAACTGATCATCATGACCACTTCCGACAGCACTGAACGCTTCAGCAGCCGCGTCGGCGACTACGTCCGCTACCGGCCCGATTACCCGCCCGCCCTGTTGGAGTGGCTGCATGGCCCGATGGGCGTCAGCCACGAGGCCGTGGTCGCCGACATCGGCGCCGGCACCGGCATCTCCAGCCGCCTGTTCCTGGCCACCGGCCATCCGGTGGTTGCCGTTGAACCGAATGCGGCCATGCGCGGCGCCGCCGAGGAATGGCTCGCACCGCAGTACCCACGGTTCAGCGCAGTCGATGGCCGCGCCGAGGCCACCGGGCTGAACGATGCCAGCGTTGACCTGGTCAGCGTTGCGCAGGCCTTCCACTGGTTCGATACCGTGGCGGTGCGCGCCGAGTGGCAGCGCATCCTGCGTCCGGGTGGCCTGGCACTGATCTACTGGAACTCGCGCCTGCTCGATGCCAGCCCGTTCCTGATCGGCTACGAACAGCTGCTGCTGGACTACGGCACCGACTACACCGCGGTGGCCGAGCGCTACCAGGACGACGCCACCATGCAGGCGTGGTTCGGCCCCGGCCTGCGCGGCATGGTGGAGCTGACGAACGTGCAGTATCTGGACTTCGATGCGCTGCGCGGGCGCCTGCTGTCCTCCTCCTATGCCCCGCAATCCGGTCATCCGCGCCACGCGCCGATGATCGCCGCCCTGCAGGACCTGTTCGCCGCCCACGCGGTCGACGGCCAGGTCGCCTTTGAATATCGAACCCGAGCCTTCCTCGGCACGCTGGACTGAACCGACGCATGTATTCGCTTGCCCGCCCCTTCCTGTTCTCGCTCGACGCCGAGCGCGCCCACGGCCTCGGCCTGTCCGCACTGGACCTGGCCTATCGCACCGGCACCACGCCGCTGCTGGCCGCACGCATCGCGCCGATGCCGAGCACCGTGTTCGGGCTGACCTTCCCCAATCCGGTCGGCCTCGCTGCCGGCCTGGACAAGAATGGCGAGCACATCGATGCATTGTTCGCGCTGGGCTTCGGCTTCGTCGAGATCGGCACCATCACGCCGCGTCCGCAGGCCGGCAATCCGCAGCCGCGTCTGTTCCGCCTGCCGAAGCACAACGCGATCGTCAACCGCATGGGCTTCAACAATGCGGGCGTGGACGCGCTGGTGCGCAACGTCGAGCGCGCGCGCAACCGCCGCGGCCTGCTCGGCATCAACATCGGCAAGAACAAGGACACCCCCAACGAACAGGCCGTGGACGATTACATCGCCTGCCTGGACAAGGTCTATCCGCTGGCCGACTACATCACCGTCAACATCTCCTCGCCCAACACCGCCGGCCTGCGTGAACTGCAGGAAGAAACCGCGCTGCGACAGCTGGTCAGCCAGCTGCGTGACCGCCAGGAAGACCTTGCAGCCCGCCACGGCCGCCGCGTGCCGATGCTGGTGAAGGTGGCGCCGGACCTCAGCGAGCGCGACATCGATGCCGCTGCCCGCGTGCTGGGCGAGCTGCAGGTGGACGGCGTGATCGCCACCAACACCACCATCGACCACAGCAAGGTGGCAGGCGATCCGCTGGCCAACGAGGCCGGCGGCCTGTCCGGCGCGCCGGTGCTGGAGCAGTCCACGCTGGTGCTGCGCCGCCTGCGTTCGCGCCTGCCCGAATCGGTACCGCTGATCGGTGTCGGCGGCATCCTGTCCGGTGCCGATGCGGTGGCCAAGATGGCCGCCGGTGCGGCGCTGGTGCAGTGCTACAGCGGCCTGATCTTCCGAGGCCCGGCGCTGGTCTCCGAATGCGTGGAGGCAATCCGTCGCCGCCGCGAAGCGCCGAGCCGCGGCGCGGTGGCCCCACTATGAGCGCGCCCATGGATACCGTCGACGGCAACGCCCCGCTGCGCTGGACGCTCACCCGCAATGCACCGCTGCAGGCGCTGAACACCTTCCACGTGCAGGCCAGCGCCGCGCAGCTGCTGGAACTGCACGACGCCACCCTGCTGCCGGAAGTGCTCGCGCTGCCCGAGGTAGCCAACGGCCCGCTGTTGGTACTGGGCAGCGGCAGCAACGTACTGATCGCCGAGGACCTGCCCGGCACCGTGCTGGTGTTCGGCAACCGCGACATCAGTTTCCTGGAACACCGCGCCGACCATGCGGTGATCCGCGCCGGCGCCGGCGTGCCCTGGCATGGCCTGGTGATGTGGTCGCTGCAGGAAGGCCTGTCCGGCCTGGAAAACCTGGCGTTGATTCCCGGCACCGCCGGTGCCGCGCCGATCCAGAACATCGGCGCCTACGGCGCGCAGGTCGGCGAATTCATCCAGGCCGTCGAGGCCTGGGACTGCCAGGCGCAGGGCTGGGTGCGGCTGGACAACGAACAGTGTGGCTTCGCCTACCGCGACAGCGTGTTCAAGCAACAGCCTGATCGCTACCTGATCACCGCCATCGAGCTCAAGCTGCCGCTGCTGCACGATCTGCGCATGGACTACGCCGGCATCCGCGAGGAACTGCAGGCACAGGGCGTGGAACTGCCGAGCGCGGTGGACGTGGCAAACGCGGTGATCGCGATCCGCCGCCGCAAGCTGCCCGACCCGGATGTACTGGGCAACGCCGGCAGCTTCTTCAAGAACCCGGTGCTGCCGCTGGAACAGGTCGACGTGCTGCTGCAGCACTTCCCCGAACTGCCGGTGTTCCCGTCCGACCAGGACGGCAAGCGCAAGGTCTCGGCGGCATGGATGATCGAGTCCTGCGGTTGGAAGGGCTTCCGCGAAGGCGATGCCGGCGTGGCGCCAAGCCACGCACTCGTGCTGGTCAACCACGGCAACGCCACCGGTGCTGAACTGCTGGCGCTGGCGCGACGCATCTCCGCTTCGGTGCTGGAGAAGTTCGGCGTACCGATCGAACCGGAGCCCCGCCTGCTCGGCGCACAGTGGTGAACAGCCCCGCCCTCTCCCCCAGCGCCACCCCGATGCGGGCGGCGCTGCTGATGCTCGGCAGCACCATGGCATTTGGCCTGATGGCGGTGGCCATCCGCTATGCCACGCGCTACGTGCCGACCCAGGAAGTGGCGTTCTTCCGCAATGCCTTTGGCCTGCTCGCGTTGCTGCCGATGCTGCTGCGCCCCGGCCACGCGCCGCTGAAGACCCAGCAGCTGCCGCGCTATTTCGTGCGCAGTGCGATCGGGCTGGGCTCGATGCTATGCGCGTTCTGGGCGCTGGGCCACCTGCCGTTGGCGCAGGCGGTTTCGCTGTCGTACTCCACGCCGTTGTTCGTCACCATCGCCGCCGTGCTGTGGCTGGGCGAGACCGTGCGCGTACGGCGCTGGGCTGCAGTGGTGGTCGGCTTCATCGGCGTGCTGGTGATCGTCCGCCCGGGCACCGCTGGCTTCACGGCTGGCAGCCTGGTCGCTGTCGGTGCGGCCGTGCTCAGCTCGCTGGTGGCGATCCAGATCAAGCAGCTGACCCGTATCGACAGCGCCGATACCGTGGTGCTCTATACCTACGTGTTCTGGGTGCCGCTGTCGCTGGTTCCTGCCCTGTTCGTCTGGGTCTGGCCCACCGGCATCGCCTGGCTGTGGCTGCTGGCCACCGGCGTGCTCGGCACTGTCGGCCAGCTGCTGTGGACGCGGGCGCTGCGCCTGGGCGAAGTCTCGGCGCTGACCCCGATCAGCTTCCTGCAGCTGCCGCTGGTGACGCTGTGCGGCTGGCTGCTGTTCAACGAAACGGTGGACCGCTGGACGATCATCGGTGCCGGCATCATCCTCGCCGCGAACGCCTACATCGCCCACCGCGAAGCCGTACTGTCGCGGCGTGCCGCAAGTGCAGCGGCCTCGGCAGCGGCCAAGCCCGCCGAGTAGATCCACGCCACACGTGGATGACGCTGCACTCCTCTGTAGAGCCGAGCCTACGCTCGGCTGCTCTTCGCGCCTCCACCGTTGACTGAGCGCGCAGGGTTCATCCACGCATGGCGTGGATCTACAGCCCGCGATACACCCGCTCCGCCGCATCGAACACATTGCCCGGCGCGAACTGCTCGCCCAGGTAATGCAGTGACTGCCTGCGCAGTTGCGGCGAACGCTCCTCACCATCGCTGCCCAACAGCACCTGCTGGAACTCGATCAGGTCCTGGAGAATGCGCCAGTGCCGGTACCAGGCGATCCAGCGCGGGTCGCCGCGGTCGCTGCCGTAGCCGTCCTCGAAGCCCAACGGATTCTCACGCCCCCAGCGCCCGCCAACAGCCGCACCGATGAACATCAGGTCGCGCTCGCGCGGTGCCAGCGACAGGCCATCCCAGTCAATCAGGTGCAGGCCCCCGTCATTGCCCATCAGCAGGTTGCCGGCATGCAGATCGGTGTGGCACAGATGCAGGTCTACCGGCACGTCCTGCAATGCCGCGAGCAGCTCCCGTGCCTGCGCATGCAGCGCCGCGATGCGCGCATGCTGCCGGTCCCATACCGAAACGAAGGCGCGACCCAGCCCATCCTTCGCGGCCGCCAGGCCCTCGCCAGCCAGCCATTGCCCAACGGTTTCCAGCGCCGCGGTTTCCAGCCGTACGATCGGCAGCGCCTGCTGCAGGTCCGCTGGCAGCTGCGCGCCGTGCAGGCGCCGCAGCACCTCCCCCAGCCGTTTCCACTGCGTGCGGCTCAACGCCGCCTCGAACCCGGACTGGCCTTCCACATAAGGGAACAGGGTGAACTGCAATCCCCAACGCTGCACCGACGCACCACCGGTCAGTGCCGGCCACGGCGCGACGATCTCATCGATGCCCAGCGTGCCGCGCATCCAATGCAGGCTGTCCCACACTGCGGGGGCAACCTGGTAGGTGCGGCATTTCAACCACCACTGCCCGTGCCGCGCATCGACGCGATACACGCTGGCATTGGCGTCGGCACCCACCGGGCGTGGCACCACGGCGGTGGGGGTGATGCCATAGGATTGTTGCAGGACTTCGCCGAGATGCTGCGCCGAAGCGAATGACATGGATGCAAGCGGAAAGTGTTACCTGCCGCCACTATCGCAGATGCACTCGCCACGACACAGACATGTCCGTCACAACATCGCCTCGGCACGACCAGAGAACTAGCCTGCGATGCGCCGCATCACCGCCTCCAGCGGGCCGCGCGCGAACTGCCACGACCACAGCCATGCCGCGCCCGTCGCCAGCATCAGGAACAGCAGTGCCCACAGCAGCACCGACGCCAGCGATGCACTGCCATCGAGCAGGCCCAGGCTTTCCAGCGTGCCCATGCCCAGCAGGATATGGCCGACGTAGAGGGTCAGGGTCATGCGCCCGGCCGCGGTGAACGGCTCCAGCCAGTCCCCCGGTCGCGCACGCGTCAGCCACAGGCAGGCGGCAATGACACTGCACGCCGCACCCGCACCCGTGAGTACGTAGGCCGGCCCCGGCGGCATTGGCTGCGTTCCCAGCCACGCCTGCCAGGGCGTTCCCTGCGCAAGCTGCTGCATGCCATGTCCGGCCGCGATCAGCAGCAGGCCCAGCACCAGCAGCGCACGCTGGACCCGCGACTGCGACAGTTGCAGGCGCGCCAGCAGCATCCCCAGCAGGAAGAAGCACAGCCACGGCAGCAGCGGATGGAAGCCGTTGAACAGCAGGTTGCGGGCCGCGCCCGGCCATTGCCACAGGTCGGCGTATTCCAGCGTCTGCCAGTTCCATCCCTGGCTGTAGTCCCAGTGCAGCAATGCCCAGAACGAACAGGCCGCCAGGCCCACGATGCTGGCCAACAATACCTGCGGCGAGGCACGCAGCCACAGCACGGCCAACGCGAAATACACCGCGTAGTAGTGAAGGATATCGGCCGGGAACAAGGTCAGGTTGAGCAGGCCCAGCACCATCAGGAACAGTGCGCGCCGCCAGGTCTGCACACTGGCCGGCCACCACCCCTGCCGCTGCGTGGCCAGCACCAGGCCAAGACCGGCCAGGGTGACGAACGTCGCCGAGGCTTTCCCTTCCAGCAGATGGAAGAACCCTGCCAGCCAACCCTCGCCCTCTGCCGGCACGGCCATCGCTAGACGGAAGTTGACCAGCACCATGCCGGCCAAGGCCAGGTAGCGCGCCAGATCAAGGCCGTGCAATCGCCGGTCAACGGCGCTCATGCGCGTGCCCCGAGCAGCAGCGCGAGCAGGCCAAGATCCAGCGATGCCTCATCGATGCCATAGGCTTCGCCCAGCCCCCGACGCAGCGCATCGCTTTCGATGGCATCCAGCAGCACCTGCGCCTGTAGCGCCGCTGCCAGCACGGGACGCCGCCGCTCGCGCTGCGCCACCTGCTGCATGGCTTCGGCCAGCGTCATCTGCAATTGCCTGCGATTGGCCGCAAATGCCTCGGCCACGGCTGGATTGCGTGCACTCTCGGCCAGCACTTCGACGGCAAGCGTCGCCCATTCCGGCTGGCGGCACAGTGCGTGGAAGTCCTGAAGGAAAACCAGTACCTGTGCACGCTCGCCATCGGACGCGGCCAGTCGCTGCAGCAACGGTGCCAGTTCTTCGCTCTCGGCCACCGCCACTGCAAGGATGATCGCTTCCTTGCCCGGGAAGTGGTTGTAGAGATTGCCCAGGCTGACACCGGCCGCCTGCGCGATGTCACGCATGCTGGTCTGGTGGAATCCCTTTGCGACGAAGCACTGCAGTGCCGCCTGCAGGATCAGGGTCACGCGCTGCTCATTGCGGTCGATTCTGCTCATGCCACGAATAGTGAACGAACGTTCGTCCATTTTGAAGATCGTAACCCGGCCACCACCGGGCTTCGTTCAGGCAGCCTTGACCTCAACCGCTGTTGAGGCCCGATGCTGCCCGCCCCGCCCAACGCTCAACCCGGAGTTGCTGCATGCCACGGATGATCTCCACCCTGCTCGACAGCCGCGTGCTGTGGTTCCTCGCCCGACTGCTGCTGGCCGTGGTGTTCCTGTCCTCGGGTCTGGCCAAGCTGCTGGCATGGGACAACAGCGTGGCCGAAATGCAGGCGGCCGGGCTTCAACCGCCTGCGCTGTTCAACATCGCCAGCGCCGTGGTGCTGCTGGGCGGCTCACTGTGCCTGCTGCTTGATCGCCTGCTATGGCTGGGCAGCGGCGCGCTGGGGGTGTTCATGCTGCTGACCATCGTCATCGTGCATACCTTCTGGACCAAGCACGGCGCGGAACAGCAGCTGGCGCTGTTCTTCGCGCTGGAACACCTGAGCGTGGTCGGTGGCCTGATCTGCGCGGCCATCGCCAGCCATGCGCGGGCTCAGAAGAACTCGTCGAGCAACCTGTAGAACGCCAGCCGGCGCTCATCAGCCACCACGCCATAGCGCCGGAACAGCGGCGCGACCCAACACGTGTCGCCGAAATTGTGGACCAGGCTGCGCGCGGCCAGCGCCAGGTCCTGGTAGCGGTCGGCCACGCCCAGCCGCCCACAGTCGATGAAACCACTGAAACGCCCCTCGACCGCCATCAGGTTCGGCAGGCACGCATCGCCATGGCTGACCACCAGATCTTCATGATCGGGCCGGGTGCTGCACATTTCGGCGAAGACCTGCCGTGGACGCTGGCCCAGGCGTTCGTCATCGAAGTCATCGGCGTCCACACGCCCCGCCTCGACCCGTACCTGCGCGGCCTGCAGGCGCGAGGCCAGTCGCTGGTCGAACGGACAGGCTGCCACCGGCAACGCATGCAGGCCGCGCAGCGCGTCGGCCAGCAGTTCCACCAGTTGCTGCGGCGCCAGTTCCGGCGACGAGGCCAGATCACGGCCGGGCAGCGCACTCATCAGCAACCAGCGCCGGCCCGCCTCTTCGGCTGTAGCAATCACCGTCGGCGCCGGCTGTCCCTGTGCCTGCAGCCAGCGCAGGCGCGCGATCTCATCGCCCAGCTCACTGAATGCGTCGATCACTTCCGACTTCAGGAAGGCGTCGGCCTGCCCAGGACGATGCACCCGCGCGACATCCGCACGCGACACGCCGATCGACTGCCGCTCGATGCGGGCATCGGCCAAGCCCTGCTGCCACGCTCGCGGCAAAGGCATGCCGTGGTTACCTGCGTGGATTGCATCCATTGCTGAGTGTTCCTGTTGTCGGTGGCCCCACGGATTCTCGCTCATCCGGCCCTGGCCATGGCCCACAGGCATGCCGAAAGGTACATGCCCAGCCCGAACACCGAATGTGCGAGCAGGCTGCGCAGGCGAGCCTTGACCGGTGCCGGCGTCCTGGACGCGGCAATGCCTGCGCCCATGCCGGGCTGCATGATGAAGAACGGCGCGACAATGCTCAGAATGCCGAACAACAGTGCCGGCAACAGCGTTGGCGACCGCACCCAGTCATCGCCGACGACCGCGAGGAGTGCCGCCGCGAAGATCACGCCGATCAGGTAGTGCGCCGACCAACCCAGCACATGCTCCCCCTTTACCGGCGCGGCCCGGCCGATCGCCTCGTGGCGGAAGCGCCCGCGTGGCAGATGGCCGAGCCAGCGGCCGACCATCCCGAAGTCCAGCGTGGGAATGCCGAACACCCGGCGCTGCAGCACCGACCACAGGTCCAGCACGGCGGTGGCGCCAACGCCGATCACCAGCGCGTCCGCCAGGAATGCCGAAGATCCGTTCATGATGAATACCTTCAATTATTTGCTTGAATGATAGAGCGATGGTAGCGTGCTGATCATGAACGCTTCAAGTCACCTGCCGCCGTCGCCGCTGGAGGCGCTGGCCGAGATCGCCCGCACACTCGGCCATGCCCATCGGCTCGCGCTGCTGGAGCACGTCGCCCAGGGCGAACGCGCAGTGGAACGCCTGGCCGAGCTGACCGGGCTCTCGGTGGCCAACACCTCCCAGCATCTGCAGCAGCTGCGCCGCGCCGGCCTGGTGCAGACCCGCCGTGATGGCAAGCGCATCCTCTACCGCGGTGGTGACGGCCCGCTGGGCAATCTGCTGGCCGCACTACGCGACTATGCCGACCATCAGCGCAGCGAGATGCACGGCGTGATCGCCGACAGCGTGCATCGCCGCGACACGCTGGAAGGGATGACCGTAGAGCAGCTGCTGGCGCGGCGAAGCGATGTGGTGCTGCTGGATGTGCGTCCGCGCGAGGAATTCGATCTGGGCCACCTGCCCGGCGCGCTGAACATTCCCGCTACGGAACTGCGCGAACGGATGGACGAACTGCCGCGCGACATCCACATTGTTGCGTACTGCCGCGGCCCCTACTGCGTGCTTTCAAGCGCTGCCGTAACGCAGCTGCGCGAGGCCGGACTGACCGCGCAGCGCCTCGCTGCCGGCTATCCGGAATGGAAGGCGGCCGGACTGCAGGTGGATCTGCCCGCACACTGAGCGAGACTTTGTCATGGATGATGCCTTCTCCCCGTTGATTCATGCCGCCTGGCACGGCGTGTTCGCCGGGGCTCGCACGTTGCAGAACGATCGGATGCTGCGCCTGGCGTGCAGTGATGATCTCGACGAGGGCGAGGACGGCATGCTGCTGCAGCCAGTCGCGGGCCCCGCACGCGCACTGTTGCGCCCTGCACTGGCCGCTCGCCTGTACCTGCACGCGCAACCGCACTGGACGCTGGCACAGCTGCAACAGCGCCTGCAGCAGCTCGGCCAGCGCACGCATGGTGCGGATCGCGTCTTCTATTTCCATGCCGCAGAACTTGCAGCCCTGGCCGAGCGCCCGGCACCGCCATATATCCGCCGTCTCGACCCGGCCGACGCCACCGCGTTCGACGTGTTCCAGGCCAGCGCCAGCGAAGAGGATCTGGATGCGGCCTGGGTTGAACTGGACCACTGGCAGGTGTTCGGCGCCTTCGATGGCGAGCGGTTGGTTGCCGCGGGAAGCATGTACCCGTGGGGCCTGGATCCGGCCCTGGCCGACATGGGCGTGCTGACCCTGCCCGAGGCCCGCGGTCGCGGGCACGCGCGCCAGTTGGTACACGCCATGGCCGTGTCCGCGCAGGCGGCCGGGCTGCAGCCTCAGTACCGTTGCCAGCTCGACAACACCGCCTCGATCATTACCGCCGAGCGCAGCGGCCTGCGTGCGTTCGCCGACTGGGACACCGTTCTGGCAGTCGATTGAGGCTGCCGCAGTACAACAAGGAAGCAACATGAAATTGATGGTCATCGGCGCCAGCAGGGGCCTGGGTCGGGCGTTCGTGGAAGGCCTGTGCAGTGCGGGCGACACCGTCATCGGCGTTTCGCGCAAGCGTCCACGCGATCTTGAATGCCCCGAGGGTGTCACCCTGCAGTGGATCGAAGCCGATCTGTCCCAGCCCACCCTGGCTGCCAATCACATCGCGGCGCAGGCACCGGCCGATCTGGATGTGCTGATCCACAACCTGGGCATCTGGGAAGAGACCGCCTTCAGCGACGAGTACGCCTTCCTCGACGAGAGCGATGCGGCGCTCACCCAACTGGTCGACGTCAACATCACCGCGACCCTGGTGCTGCTGCAGCGCCTGCTGCCGCGGGTGCTGGGCGCACCACGCCCGCAGCTGGTGCTGACCGGCTCGACCTCGGCGCTGCCACGCAGCGGCCGCCCGGAAGTGGCGTTCGGCGCATCCAAGTTCGCGCTCAACGGCATCGCCGATGCACTGCGCGAGGGCTTCCGCGATCGCCGCCTGGCGGTGACCAGCCTGCAGCTGGGCTACCTCAACACCGACGATGGACTGTCGGTGCCGGTTGCAGAGGCCGCAGCGCGCGGCGACGGCGAGCTGGTGCCGGTGCATGACGTCGTTGCAATGGTGCGCGCGTTGCTGCAGTTGTCAGCGTCTGGCTTCGTGCGCGAACTGGTGCTGCCGGCCATCGCCGACCCGCGCTACTGACTACCGCTGCGCAGGCCAGCCTCGACCTCTTCGCGCAACAGGTACCCAAGCACGATGGCGGTCAGCACCGTCGCCATCGCCAGGACAAACAGCTGGCCACGGACGGCCTCCATGTACGCCTGGGCCAGCACCGTTCTTGAAACGCTGGGCAACGCCTCCACCGTTCCGCCAAGGTCGCCCATGGACAGCCTGTGTACAGCGGCGCGGGCCACGACGCCGGTCTCGAGCGCTACGCTCCCGCCGATCCGGGCCGAGAGCATGATGCCGACAAGCGCGAGGGCAATGGAATCGCCTGCCAGTCGCATCGCATTGAAGATGCCAGCGGCCATACCTGCCTGCTCCTTGCCGACCACGCTGACCGCCAGGCCATCCATGATCCCCCAGGGCAAGCCGATGCCGATTCCGATGACCAGCATCGGCATCCAGCGCACCGACGGGATCTGGAACACCTGCGCCAACCATGCCAGCCCAAGTGCACCGATCAGCAGGCCCGCACAGCACAGCGTCCGCGCCGGAATCCAGCGCAGCAGGTAACCGGCAACCAGGGGAACAACCAGCAAGGGTGCAGACAGTGTTGCCATCGCCAGTCCAGCCTCGGTGGGCCGCAGTCCTTCAACACCGATGAAGCCAGCCGGCAGCACGACCAGAAGGACGACGTAGGAGAACGCAGGGGCAGCGGCCAGAATCTGCACGCCAACAAAACGCCGGTTGCGGAACAGCCCAAGATCCAGCAGCGGTGTTCGATGGGAGCGCTCAACGGCAATGAACACACCCAGCAACACCACCGAGAGCGCCAGCAGCACCAGCGTCTGCGGCTGCAACAGGCCACGTTCCGGCAGCACGATCATGGCGTAGGTGAGTGAGCCCAGCGCCAGCATGAAGGTGATGACGCCCAGCCAATCCAGGCGTGGCGAACCGGCGTTTCTCGATTCGACGGATGACATGGCGACCAGCGGTACGGTCAGGGCGGCCAGCAACGCAGGCAGGAAGAACACCCATTCCCAGCCCAGCGCATCGATCAACCCGCCTGCCAGCAGCGGACCGCCTGCGGCCCCTGCACCAAAGGTGGTGCCGATCAGGCTGAACACCCTGGCCCGCGCCTGGCCGTCGAACACCTGCGCCAGCGACGCCATCGCGCCCGCAAACGCTGCCGATGCCGCCATCCCCTGAAGCAGTCGCAGGGCATTGATCCACGCCACATCGGGCATCAAGGGAATCAGGCCGGTGACAAGCGCAAACAACGCGCCGCCCAGAATCCAGATCCGGCGCCTGCCATGCAGATCGGCCAGCCCACCGGCCACCAGGGTGGTGCAGCCGTAGGTCAACAGGTAGGCGTTGATGATCCAGGACAACGCCGCAGGGGAACCCCCCAGCGCATCCCGGATGGCAGGAATGCCCACGGCGGGGCTGGCAATGCTCAAGGGAATGGTGAGCGCCGTCAGACAGCCCGCCAGCACCACGCCAAAGCGTGATGATCCGGCCGTCTCAGCAGAGGCAACAGACATGTCGATGAAGCTCCAGCGTGGCCAAGCGCCACCACATTGATGCTATCGACGACGCTATTGTGGAAAAATCCTTCATTCGGTCCATGCTTTAATGACACAAACGTCATCAATGGCCACGTCATGGACAGCTTTGCCGGTCTCAGCCTCTTCGTTCTGGTTGCCGAGGCACGCAGCTTCGCGGCCGCAGCACGACAGCGTGGCATCACCCCTTCGGCCGCAAGCAAGACCATCGCCCGGCTGGAAGAGCGCCTGGGCGCCCGCCTGCTGAATCGCAATACTCGCAGTGTCAGCCTCACTGCCGAAGGTGAGCAGTTCCTTGAACGCTGCCGTCGCATCATGCTCGAGGTTGCTGCGGCGGAGCGCGAACTGACCGACGCCCACGCCGCGCCCAGCGGTCGCCTGAAAGTCAGTCTTCCACTCGCCAGCGGGCTGATGCTGCCGGTGCTTTCAGCGTTTGCGCACCGCTTCCCTGCCATCGAACTCGACCTGCACTTCAGCGACCGCCTGGTCGATGTCATCGAGGAAGGCTTCGACGCTGTTGTCCGCACCGGCAGCCCCGCCGACTCCCGGCTGCACGGCCGCAACCTCGGCAGCACCCGGCTGCTGTGCGTGGGTGCCCCTGCGTACTTCGCCCAGCGCGGCACGCCGCAGCACCCGGATGACCTGAGCGGCCACGCCTGCCTTCTCCATCGCTTTCCCGGCACCGGCTTGCTCGAACGCTGGCCACTGCCCGTGCAGGAGGGAGGCATTGAGCCGCGGCTGACTGCCGCAATGACCGCCAATCATCTTGAGACAATCCTGCACATGGCCATCGATGGCCATGGCATTGCGTGCCTGCCCGACTTCGCCACGCGTGATGCGCTGGACCGCGGTGCGCTGGTCAGCGTTCTGGACCCATGGAGCACCGAGCGAAGCACCTTCTGGGCCCTCTGGCCAAGCCATCGCCATCAGCAGCCACGTGTACGCGCCTTCGTGGATTTCATGGCCGAACACCTCCTGCCCGAACGCAGCCAGTGCAATTGAACCTGCGCCCTGCTGCGACTACGCTGCGGGTCACTGGCCGTCGGTCACAGGCGGGAACCTGCTATGGATGCGCTTTCACGGGTCTCGGCCCAGGTCCTGGACAGCGCCCTGCCCAGCCTGCCGCTGTACCTGCTGCAGGCCACGGCAGTGATCGGCATGATCGGCGTGCTGCTGATCGCCACCCGTCGCGCCGGCCACGCCATTGAAGGCCGCCGGCTGTACGTGGGCGTAGCGCTGGGCCTGATCTACCTGTTCAACGCCTGGTTCGTGGCCCGCTATACCCAGGGCGTGGTCAAGCTCCACCTGGGTTTCGACATCCTGGTGGTCAGCGGACTGCTCGGCGGCTGGCGCGGCGGCCTGGCCTGCCTGGGTGCCAGCCTGCTGGCCCGCTACCAGTTCGCCGGCACCCAGTATTTCCTGCCGGCCGGCCTTGAGGCCACGCTGCAGATGCTGGCCGGCGTCTGGCTGCGCAGGCGCCTGCACCCGCGCATGCTCAATGAACTCTCGCTGCGCATGATCCTGCAGGCCTGGGGCGTGCGTATCGTCGTCACTGCGTTGGGCCTGGCACTGGGCGTCGCAATCATCGGCGCCCATCAGCTGCCCGTGGAGGAGTTGGCAATCCAGCGCCTGCTGGCACTGCCGCTGTCACTGCTGATGCTGGGCGCAGTGTTCGCACTGGTCTACAACGATGCGCAGATCGATGCACAGCGCCAGCGCGAACACGCCTGGCTGCGCATCGATCCGATCAGTGGCCTGCCCAACATGCGTGCGCTCGGCGAACGCCTGCAGCATTACTGGCGCGACAACGACGGCATCGGCAAGGCCTGCCTGATCGTGGCCGAGATGGGCAACCTGCGCGACCTGCGCCTGCGCTACGGTCCGCTGCAGGACAACGGCCTGTGGCAGCGCGACAGCACCGAAGAGGTGCATCGGCTGCTGCCCTCGCTGCCGGCCGGCCAGCTGGAGATCTACCAGTTCGGCGATGCCGCGCTGGCGATCCTGGTGCGCGACCTGACCTTGTCCGAACTGCGCACGCAGCCGCAGATCACCGAGCTGGCCAGCAACCTGGCCGATCGGGTCGGCCGCGATTGGCCCGGCTTCCGGCCGCTGTTCCGCTGCGCGGTAGTCGAACTGAAGCCACCGGCCGCGGCAGACGATGGCCACCTGCCCTTCCGGGCAATCACCGTGGCGCTGAGTGCGATCGAATCCGGCGTCGTGTTCTTCGACGACCCGATCCAGCGCGACAGCGAGATCGACGCCCTGATTGAAGTCGCCCTTGATCGCTGGCTGCAGCAGGGCGACGCCCCGCTGTGCTACCAGCCCAAGCATCGCCTGCAGGATCGCCAACTGGTCGGCGCCGAAGCACTGCTGCGCATGCGCGACGGCGAGGGTCGGCTGATCGCGCCGATGCGGGTGATCTCGCTGCTGCGCCGGCAGGGGCGGCTGGCTGAACTGGAATGGGCCACGCTGCAGTCGGCCACCCACTTCCTGCAGCAGTGCCGACGCGATGGCACGCAGCTGAAAATCGCCGTGAATGTTTCGGCCGAGTCACTGCGCCTGCCCGGCTTCGGCCTGCGCCTGCAGGAACTGCTGGCACTGCACGATGTGCCCGGCGTGATGCTGCGCCTGGAGATCGTCGAATGGACCGAGATCGTCGAGCGCGACGTAGTCGATGCCAACATCGCACAGCTGCTGGCGGCGGAGGTCACGTTGTCGCTGGATGATTTCGGTGCCGGCTATTCAACCCTGATCCTGCTCTCGCAGCTGGCCATCGCCGAGGTCAAGATCGAGCAGGCCCTGATCGCTACATTGTCCGACGCCAAATCGCAGTCGATCGTGCGCTTCATCGTTGAAGTCGCGCACCGCTGCGGCGCCATCGTGGTGGCCGAAGGTACCGAGACCCTGGCGCAGGAACAGCAACTGCGCGCACTGGGTGTGGATGTCGGCCAGGGCTATCTGTACTCGGCGGCGCTGCCGGCCGACGAGTTCCGCCGCTTCGCTGCCAGCTAGACCGCGTAGAAACCCAGGAACATCGCCACCGCCGATTCGGCCACGCGTGCACGTTCCTGTGCGTTCAACGGTGCCTGCCCCATCGTCACCTGTGGCCAGAACGCGAAGCTCTTCACCAGCCCGTGCAGCTGGTGGCCGGCGAACTCCGGATCAACCTCGCGTAACCGGCCATCGGCGATGGCCGCGCGGATCCAGGCACTCTCGCCGCTTTCCTTTTCGCCCATGCGGCAGACGATGGCCTGCGCGCGCTCCGGCGAATGAATGATCTCGGCCATCGCCACCCGCGCCAGGTCAATGAAGTTGGCATCGCTGAGCAGTTCCAGCTTCTGGCCGAGCAACTGCAGCAGCTGCGCCTGCAGCGGCTGGTCGGCGCGGTACGGCAACGCGTCGCTGGCCACGCTGCGTTCCCACAGCTCCTCCAGGATCATCGAGAACAACGCTTCCTTGCTTGGGAAGTGGTTGTAGACGGTGCGCTTGGAGACCCCGGCCGCCTCGGCGATCCGGTCCATGCTGGTGGCCTCGTAGCCCGAAGCACGGAACTCCTCCACCGCTGCGCGCACGATGGCGTCGCGTTTACGGTCGGTCAGGCGTTGCGGGGCACGGGGCATGGCGGAAACCGGATAACTGAACGGATGCCCACATTTTACACCCGACAGTGTACTTTTCAAAAACACGAAACTACACTGTGCAGTGTACCCAGCGGACGTCACCCATGAAGCGCCTGCTCCTTGTCCTTTTGCTTGGAATCCTCGCCGTGACCGCCTACACCTTCTGCAAGTCCTGGTCCCTCCCCGACTTCCCCGATTCGCCGCAGTACCGCGACGGCAAGTTCCGCAATGCCCTGCCCCGTCCGGCGATGGGCCTGCGCGACGGTGCGGAGATCTGGTGGACGTTCCTCTTCAACAAACCCAAGGGCACCGTGCCCGCGCACCCGATTCCGGTGCTGCCGCTGGACCGTGCCACCCTCGACGCCGCGCCGGACCGCAGCCTGTTCCGGATCGGTCACTCCACGATCCTGCTGAAGCTGCGCGGCCAGTACTGGCTCACCGATCCGGTGTTCTCCGAGCGCGCCTCGCCGGTGCAGTGGATGGGCCCGGCACGCTTCCATGCACCGCCGATCAGCATCGACGAACTGCCGCCGATTGCCGGCGTGATCCTCTCGCACAACCACTACGACCACCTGGATCATGCCGCCGTGATGCAACTGGCCGGCAAGACCGCACGCTTCATCGCCCCGCTCGGCGTCGGCGACCAGCTGATTGCCTGGGGTGTGGACGCCAGCAAGGTCGAACAGCTGGACTGGTGGCAATCGACCGAGGCCAGCGGCCTGCGCCTGACCGCCACCCCGGGCCAGCATTTCTCCGGCCGCGGCCTGGGCGACAGTGATCGCAGCCTGTGGGCGTCGTGGGTGATCCAGGACGGCGACTTCCGCATCTTCTTCAGCGGCGACACCGGCTACTTCGACGGCTTCAAGGCCATCGGCGAGAAGTACGGCCCATTCGACCTGACCATGATCGAGACCGGCGCCTACGATCCGCGCTGGGCGTTCGTGCACATGCAACCGGAACAGACGCTGCAGGCGCATCTGGACCTGCGCGGCAAGTGGCTGCTGCCGATCCACAACGGCACCTTCGACCTGGCCCTGCACGCATGGCAGCAGCCGTTCGAGCGCATCACCGCATTGGCGGCCGCGAAGAACGTGCCGGTGGCCACGCCGATGATGGGCGAAGCGCTGGACATGCAGGCGCCGCAGGCGGGTACGCGCTGGTGGGAGACGGTGGAGCTGTAGCGTGCGGTGCGCTTGACCTGCCGGAGACCATGTAGAGCCGAGCCATGCTCGGCTGCGTCAACCACAGAAGCGGCCTGCGACGCTGCAGCGCGTCATGTAACCGATTACATACCTTGCTAGCGTAGCGCTCGCCCGATTCCGGTCGAACCTGCGAGGCTGTCCGTAATGACGTTGCGCGCCGAACGCTCCAAGGTCTCCACACCGCTTTTCCCGTTGCGCCCTGCCGCTGCCCTGCTGTTGGCCGCCCTGGCCTCCAGCGCACAGGCACAGACCCTCCCCCCGCGCAGCCAATGGCAGGCCAGCAGTTCCTCGCAGCAGGTACCCGCGATGGCGATCAGCCACCTGATCGACGGCGACCCGAAGACCGTCACCGGCGGCGCCTTCAGCCCCGGCCATTGGTTCCAGATCGATCTGGGGGCCCCCGCGATGATGGCCGGCGTACGCCTCACCTGGGATGTCTCCAACCCGGAAGGCTATTCGCTGCAGACCTCGCTGGACGGCCAGCAGTGGCAGACCGCGTACACCATGGCCGATTCGCTGGGCGACGTCGAAACGCTTTACTTCGCGCCGCGGCAGGCGCGCTACCTGCGGCTGGCCAGCCCGCACCGCACCTCCGATTGGGGCGTGTCGATCTTCGAGATGGAGCCGCTGGACAGCACGCTCAGCGCACGCATCGCCGATGTCGATGCGACACAGGCAGCCGCGCTCTGGCATGGCGGCGGCACCGTTGCGGTTCCGGCCGGAAAAGGTGGATCCCATGCGCTCGAGATCACGCTGCCGCAGGCTCAATCCACGGCCGGCCTGGTGGTCGACTGGGCCGATGGCAGCCGCGGTCCTGCGCGATTGCAGGCTCAGGATGCTCAGGGCCGATGGCAGGACCTCGCACACGATGCGCAGGCGGCCAGCCATCGGCAAAGCTGGCTGGCTGCTGACACGGCAAAACCCCTGCGTGCGTTCCGGCTGAGCGTGGACGGCCCCGCACCGCAGGTCGCGCGACTGCGCCTGCTCGGGCCAAAGGCGGTAATGACGCCGATGAAGCGATACCAGATCACCGCCAGCGGCGCTCAGCGCGCGTTGTTCCCGGCATCGCTGCAGATGCAGCAGACCTACTGGACCGCCGTCGGTGTGCACGCAGGACGACAGAAATCGATCTTCGACGAATACGGCAATCTGGAAGCCTTCAAGGGCGCGCCGCTGGTGCAGCCGATCTGGCGTGGCGCTGACGGGCGTGCCGCTGGCGCGGCAGGACAGCCGATACAGCACGCGTTGCGGGATGGCTGGAAGCCGATGCCCTCCGCCACCTGGTCACCGCAGCCCGGCCTGGAGCTGCGCAGCGAGGTATTCGCCATCGAGCGCGACGGCCAGCCGGTAACGTTCTTGCGGCATCGCCTGCACAACACGGGCAGCGCCAGGATCGAAGGCACGCTCAGCCTGGTCGTGCGCCCGATGCAGATGAATCCGCCGTGGCAGAACGGCGGGCTGTCACCGATCCGCGATGTGACCATCGATGGGCAGGCGGTGCGCATCAATGGACGCACGCTGCTGCAGTCGCTCACGCCGGTGGCTGCGTCCGGCGCGGCGCCGTTCGGCAAGGATGGCGCAACGGAAATCACCGCGACCCTCGCTGCCGGCCAGCTGCCCTCCACGCAACAGGCGCGCGACGACGAGGGTCTTGCCTCGGCTGCGTTGAACTACCGCGTATCACTGGCACCGGGGGCCAGCGATGCCATCGTGGTCGCGTTCCCGCTGGGTACTACCGCCGCCGATACCAAGGGCGCACTGCCCGAAGCGCCTGCGCTCGATCTAGCCACGCTGCCCCGCGATGCCAATGCGGCGTTCGATTCCCTGGCCACGCAGGCGTCCGCGGACTGGCAGGCACGGCTGGGCCAGGTCGGCCTGCGCCTGCCCGATCCCTCACTGGTCGACATGCTGCGTGCGCAGGCCGCCTACATGCTGATCAACCAGACCGGCCCGGCGATGCAGCCCGGCCCGCGCAACTACAACCGCTCCTTCATCCGCGACGGCATGGCCACCTCGGCGGTGCTGCTGCGCATGGGCGAGGCCAAGGTCGCGCGCGACTACCTGGGCTGGTACAGCGAACACGGCGTGCATGCCAACGGCCTGGTCTCGCCGATCCTCAACGACGATGGCAGCGTCAACACCGGTTTCGGTTCGGATATCGAGTACGACAGCCAGGGCCAGTACGTGGCGCTGGTGGCCGATGTCGCGCGCCTCGATGGCGGACCCGAATCGGTACGTGCCTATCTGCCGAAAGTGAAGGCAGCGCTGCGCTTCCTGCAGGAACTGCGCGAACGCACGCTGGCGCCCGGCTACAAGGCCGACCAGCCAGCGCCGGAGCGCTTCGCGGGCATTCTTGCGCCGTCGATCAGCCATGAGGGTTATCCGTCTCCCACCCACAGCTACTGGGACGACTATTGGGGCCTCAAAGGGTGGCACGACGGCGCGTGGCTGGCCGAGGCACTGGGCGACCACGAGACTGCGATGTGGGCACGGGAACAGTACAAACTGCTTTACGACGCGCTGCATGCCTCGATCCGGGCGACGATGGCGTGGAAGGGCATCGACTTCATTCCCTCCTCGGCCGACCTGGGCGATGGCGATCCCACCGGCGTTTCGATCGCACTGGACCCGACCGGCGCACAGAGCGTGCTGCCCGCTGAGGCGCTGCGGACCACTTTCGCGCGTTATCTGGAGGACGTGCGCAAGCGCAGCCAGCCTGGTGCGCTGTACGCCTACACGCCGTACGAAATCCGCAACGTGCTGAGCTATGTGCACCTGGGCCAGCCGCAGGTGGCCGATGAGCTGCTGCAGGGACTGCTGCATGATCGGCGCCCGCTTGAGTGGCAGGTTCTGGCTGAGGTCGTGCACTCACGCCTGCGTTTTCCGCGTTACCTGGGCGACATGCCGCATACCTGGATTGGTGCCGAGTACGGCCGCACGCTGTTCGGCATGCTGATGCGCGAAGACGATGACGCCCTCTCACTGCTGCCGGGCACGCCGCCCTCGTGGGTGGCAGGCGATGGATTGGCGGTGGAGCGGTTGCCGACAGCGTATGGCACGTTGCAGATGCAGGCGCGGCAGCGCGACGGCGTGCTGACGGTGGCGCTTGGTGAGGGGCTGCGCGGCGGGACGATGGTGAAGGTCTGGTGGCCGGCGCGCACCATGCCGAAGACCGTGCGTGTGGATGGGCGTAGCGTTTCCGACTTCGATGCCGAGGGTGTGCGGTTGTCGAAGCCGTTCCGGACACTGGAGGCGCGTTGGTAGAGTCGAGCCATGCTCGACTCATCGCGCATCGCGCGAACCGCAGCCGAGCATGGCTCGGCTCTACAAAAGGCAGACTCCGCGATTAGATCCACGCCATGGCTCGGCTCTACAAAGACGGAGGTAGCGCCGGGTCATGCGCAGCGTCACAGCGTCGGCAACCCCGGCGGATTGGTCTGCGACTGCGGCACCGCTTCCTCGGCCACATTCCATCGCTTCAGCGCCTGCGCATAGGTGCCGCTGCCGATCTGGGTATTCAGCGCCTGCGTCACCGCGTCGGCCAGGCCGCTGCCCTTGCGCGTGGTCACCGAAATCGCCGCGGCATTCGGCCAGCCGCCAGGGAACAGGCCCACGCGCCGCACCTTGCCATCGCGTGCCGAATAAGCGCCGGTGGCATTGGGCTCGAACGAGACATCGGCGCGGCCGGTGATCACCGCCAAGCGACCGACCACCGCGTCGTCGAAGTACTGGTACTCCACCGGCTTCAGGCCCGCGGCGATGTTCTGCTGATCCCACTGACGCAGGATCTGGTCCTGGTTGGTGCTGGCACCCACCACCACCTTCAGGCCGGCAACGTCGGCGGGCTTCTCGATTTTCTGTATCGGCCCATCAGTGCGCGTGTAGATGCCCAGCAGGTCGTAACGATAGCTGGAGAAATCGAATTTCTTCTTGCGCTCCTCGGTGACCGTCACATTGGACAGCACCGCATCGTACTTGCCCGATTCCAGCCCCAGCGGCCAATCGGACCAGGCCACCGGTACGATCACCAGCTTCAGGCCCAACCCATCGGCGATCAGCCGCGCGATGTCCGGCTCGATGCCGACCACGTCCTTGCTGTCGGCACCATAGTCGGCCAGCGGCAGCTGCCCCGGATGAGTGGCCACGGTGAACGTGCCGGGGGTGACGAAGCGATAGTCGGCCGGGATCAACGCCTGCGCCTTCGGGTCAAACGTGCCCTTCAGCACGGCTGTGTTCGCACCGGCCAGGCTGGTCGCGGCCACGGCGCCGGCATCCGGTGCCTGGCGTACGCGCGAATAGACGATACCGGCGATGCCGATGACCAGCACGCCCACGATCAACAGGGTGCTGCGCGAGGGGCGACGCGGTGCTGCAGGGCTCATGGTGTTCCTTCCGGGGCTACAGGGTCTTGGCCAGGAAATCGGCCGTGCGTTGCTGGCGCGGGCGCTCGAACAGGGCCTCGGGCGTGCCCTGCTCGATCACCCGCCCCTGGTCCATCATCACCACGTGGTCGGCCACACGGCGGGCGAAGCTCAGTTCATGGGTGACGATCACCAGCGTGGTGCCGGAACTGGCCAGCTCCTCAATCACACTGAGCACCTCGGCCACCAGTTCCGGGTCCAGTGCCGAGGTCGGTTCATCGAACAGCAGCACCTTCGGTTGCAGCGCCAGTGCGCGGGCGATCGCGATGCGCTGCTGCTGGCCACCGGACAGCTGGCGCGGGAAGGCATCGGCCTTGTCGGCCAGGCCGACCCGCTCCAGCAGTGTGCGCGCCTGCTGCTCGGCCTGCGCGCGCGATACACCACGTACCGCGATCGGTGCCTCGATGATGTTCTCCAACGCGGTCAGATGCGGGAACAGGTTGAAGCCCTGGAACACCATGCCCACTTCCGCACGACGGCGGCGGATCTCGCGCTCGGGCAGTTCGTACAAGGTGTCACCCTCGCGGCGGTAGCCGATCAGCTGGCCGCCGACAGTCACGTAGCCGCTGTCGGCACGTTCCAGGTGGTTGATCAACCGCAGCAGCGTGGATTTCCCGGCGCCGGACGGTCCGATCAGCACCGTCACGCCGCCGGCGCGCAGATCCAGGTTCACGTCTTCCAGCACCGGCTGATCGCCGAACACCTTGCCCACACCATGCAGCGACACCGCCGCACCCTCGCCCGCTTCCACCTGAGTGGCGATGCGCGGGCGGTTGGCCACGCGCGGTGCGGCATCGCTCTGCGCGCGCTCCGGCGATGACACGCGCGACACCGAGCGCTCACGCTGCAGCTGGCCGCGCGCGAAGCGTTGTTCCACGCGCCGCTGCAGCAGCGATAACACGGTCAGGATTACCAGGTACCAGACCGTGGCCACCATCAGCAGCGGCACCACCTCCAGATTGCGGCGGTAGATCACCTGCACGGTGTAGAACAGCTCCGGCAGCGCCAGCACGTAGACCACCGAAGTGCTCTTGGCCAGGCCAATCACATCGTTGAAGGCGGCCGGCAGGATCGAGCGCATCGCCTGGGGCAGGATGATGCGGCGCACCTGGCGGCTACGCGGCAGGCCAAGCGCAGCGGCCGCTTCGTACTGTCCGTGGTCGACCGAGAGGATGCCACCGCGGATCACCTCGGCCGAGAACGCTGCCTGGTTCAGGGTCAGGCCCAGCACCGCGGCGGTGAACACACCGATCAGCTGTGTGGTCGGATACGAGAACAGGCTGATTCCGGTGAACGGCACGCCCAGTTCGATGGTGCTGTACAGGTAGCCCAGGTTGTTCAGCAGCAACAACAGCACCAGCAACGGGATCGAACGGAACAGCCACACATAGCCCCACGACACCGCCGACAGCAGCGGCGAGCCGGAGACGCGTGCCAGCGCGAGCAGCGTACCCAGCGCGAAACCGAGGCCGGTGCCAAGCGCGGTCAGCAGCAGCGTGCGACCCAGGCCTTCCAGCACCGGGCGTGCGAAGAACCACTCGGCGAAGGTGCCCCAACCCCAGCGCGGATTGCCCAGCACGGACTGCAGCCCGATCAGGATCAGCGCCAGTGCCAGCACCGTGCCGAAGACCTGCAGCGGATGCCGGGCCGGCACGATCTTCAGTGCCTGTCCGGGCGCCGGACGAGCGGCGATGCCCTCCAGCGCGGTCGACGGTGTGCTCATGCGTGGGCTCCGTGCAGCAGTGCCTGTGCAGGGGTAACGACAGGCGTCGTCGCCCGCAGGTGCTTCTCGAACGGCAGATGCGCAACCGTTTCCGGGTCGGCCTCCAGATCGAACAACGCGGTGTAGCCATGACTGAGGTACAGGCCAACGGCTTCAGGCTGACGGAAGCCGGTGGTCAGGAACACTCGTCGGTACCCTTGCCGTGCCGCCTGGTCTTCCAGCTCCTGCAGCACGCGCCGCGCAATGCCCTGGCGACGCAGTCCGGGCAGCGTCCAGATGCGCTTGAACTCGGCGGTATCCGGATCGCGGTGCGGCATGAAGGCACCACCTGAAATCGCCACACCGTCGCGCAGCAGCAGCACGAAGGCACCTACCGGGGCAGCAAAGGCCTGCGCCGGGTAGCGCTGCAGCTCCTCGCGAGCGCTGCCACCGATGCGTCGACGCACGTCGGCGTAGCGGCTGTCGTACTCCTGTTCAAGACCGTCGAACAGGGGCCGCGCCAGCGGATCATCCACCGAGGTATAGAGGAAGCGTTCGTCGCTGCTCATGTCGCATCCTTCACCAGATAGTCTTCGGCCAGCCGCGCCCACAGGCTGGCGGCGGGTGCGATGGCCGCATCGTTGAACACGTAGCGCGGGCTGTGCAGCGGCGCGCTGTCGCCGTTGCCGACGAACACGAAGCTGCCGGGACGCGCCTGCAGCAGGAAGGCGAAATCCTCGCTGGCCGTGCGCGGCGCAAACTCGGGAACGACCTGTTCGGCACCGAAGCCCTGCACCGCCACCTCGCGGATGTAGGCGGTCTGCTGCGGGTGATTGATCACGCTGGGGAAGCCGCGCGGGAACTCGATCTCGGCGCGCGCACCGAACGCGGCGGCGGTATGTTCGGCAATCTCGGTGACCCGGCGCCGCAGGGTGTCGCGCACTTCCGGCAGGTAGGCGCGCACGGTCAGCTTCAGCTCAACCACGTCTGGAATCACATTGGCGGCCTGCCCGCCGTGGATCGAACCGACGGTGACCACACCCATCTGCCGTGGATCGACATTGCGCGACACCACGCTCTGCAGCGCGGTGATGATGTGCGCCGCCACCAGGATCGGGTCGACACTCCCTTGTGGTTCAGCCCCATGCCCGCCCTTGCCGATCACCTTCAGCCGCGCCCAGTCTACGGAGGCCATTGCTGGGCCATCGACGAAGCCGAAATGGCCCACCGGCACGCCCGGCCAGTTGTGCAGCCCATAGATCGCATCCACCTGGAAGCGCTCGAACAGGCCGTCGGCGATCATCTTCGAGGCACCCGAGCCGGTTTCCTCGGCGGGCTGGAACACCAGCTGCAGGGTGCCGTCAATCCTTCCGTGGTGGGCCAGGTAATGCGCGGCGGACAGCAGGATGGCGGTGTGGCCATCGTGGCCGCAGGCATGCATCAGGCCCTCGGTCTGGCTGGCATAGGCCAGGCCGGAGTCCTCATGGATCGGCAGTGCGTCGATGTCGGCGCGCAGGCCGAGGCGACGGCTGCCCTGCCCGCGCTGCAGCATGCCGACCACGCCGGTGCCGCCGAGCCCGGTGGTCACCTCATAACCCCACTGCTGCAGCAGCTCGGCCACACGTGCACTGGTGCGATGCTCCTCGAAGGCCAACTCCGGGTGCCGGTGCAGATCGTGGCGGATCGCGATGGCGGCCTCGGCGCGTGCTGCAATTTCCGGCAGCACGCCGGTTGTTGGGGAAGTCTGCCGGACGTGGCCCGGTGCTGCCGCAGTTTCTCCGCTCATCGCCTTACCCCACCTTCCGCGCCGGTTCGGCGTCGGTCGAATAGCGGCTGGCCTTGTACGGCAGGCCCAGATGCTCGCGCAGGGTCTGTCCTTCCAGCTCGCGCTGGTGGTAGCCGCGCGCCTGCAGGATCGGCAGCACCTGGGTCACGAAATCGTCCAGGCCTTCGCGCTGTGCGGCGAAACCAAGGATGAAGCCATCGCTGGCTCCGGCATCGAACCAGCGGATCAGCTCATCGGCCACATGCTCCGGTGTGCCGATGAAGTTCGGCCGTGGGCTCACCGCTTCAAGTGCCACCTGGCGCAGGCTCAGGCCCTTCTCACGCGCATCCTGCTTGATGCGGTCGGTGGTGGAACGGAACGAATTGCTGCCGATGTCACCCAGCTCCGGGAACGGTGCATCCGGGTCGTACTGGCTGAAATCGTGGTGATCGAAGAAGCGCCCGAGGTAGGCCAGCGCATCTTCCAGCGTGGCCAGTGCGGCAATCGCCTGGTACTTGGCTTCGGCGTCCTCGGCGGTGCGGCCGACGATGGGGCCGATGCCCGGGAAGATCTTCACGTCATTGCCGCTGCGGCCGTGCGCAATCGCCGAGTTCTTCACCTTCTGGGTGAACGCGCGGGTTTCTTCCAGCGACGGCGAATGGGTGAACACCGCGTCGGCGTACTTGCCGGCCAGTGCGATGCCATCATCAGACGAACCCGCCTGGAAGATCACCGGCTGGCCCTGTGGCGAACGCTGGATGTTGAGCGGGCCTTCCACCTGGAAGAAGCGGCCCTTGTGGTCGAGGCGGCGGAATTTCTCCGGTGCGAAGAAGGTGCCGCTGTCGCGCTCACGCACGAAGGCGTCGTCGTCCCACGAATCCCACAGCCCCTGCACGACATCCAGGTACTCATCGGCGATCTGGTAGCGCAGCGCGTGCTCCGGGTGTGGCCGGCCGTAGTTGCGGCCCGAACCTTCCAACGGCGACGTCACCACATTCCAACCGGCACGGCCGCCGCTGAGCAGATCCAGCGAGGCGAACTGGCGGGCCACGGTGAACGGGTCGCTGTAGGAGGTCGACAGCGTGCCGGCCAGGCCGATCTTCTTCGTTGCCGTGGCCAGCGCCGACAGCAGCGAGATCGGCTCGAAGCGGTTGAGGAAGTGCGGGATCGACTTCTCGTTGATGTACAGGCCATCGGCCACGAAGCCGAAGGCGATGCCGTTGTCCTCGGCGGTGCGCGCGATGTCAATGTAGAACTGCAGGTTGACGCTGGCATCGGCCGGATTGGATGGATGCTTCCAGGCATGCATGTGGCTGCCGGGGCCCTGCAGCATGATGCCGAACGGAATGTGGCGCGGGGTGGTGCTCATGGGAATCGCTCCTGCAGGTCAGGCCACCGCCGCGCGTGGCGCGGGCGACAGCAGCTCAAGGGAAGTCAGGCGTGCGTCGAGGTCGGCCACCGGCGCGTCGAGGACGAATTCGCCCACGCCGAAGCGCCGATGCAGCGCATCCAGTTCATCACGCACGTGCTGCGCATCACCGGACAGCACGCTGGGGCGCGTTTCCTCGATGCGGAAGTCGGCCACGCCTACCTGGCGTGCGTACTCGGCAGCCGCCTCGGGGCTGGGCAGGTTCACCGCCTGCCCGGGACCAAGGTGCAGCTTGTAGACGCGTAGCGCACCGATATGACGCGCTGCTGCTTCGGCAGTCGGCGCGGCGAAGGCTACCGTGGCCAGCAGCGGTGGCTGCGAGGAGACGCTGCGGTAGGCGTCGAACGCCGCCTCGATGTGCTTCGGGTCGCCATCAAAGTGCGCGGCGTAGACGAAGCGCCAGCCCAGCTCGGCCGCCTGCTGCGCACTCTGCGGGCTGGCACCGAGCAGGAAACGCTCCGGCGCCTGCTGCGGGATCGGGCGCGCTTGCGCCTCGGTTTCGGTACTGGAAAGGTAGCCGTCCAGGTCGCGCAGCTGCTGGTCGAAATCGGCAAACGCCGGTCGCCCCGCTGCCAATGCAGCCGTAGAGGCCGGCAGGCCACCGGGGGCCTTGCCCACGCCCAGGTCAACACGCCCCGGCGCCAGTGCCGCCAGCAGGTTGAAGTTCTCCGCCACCTTGTACGGTGCGTAGTGGCGCAGCATCACTCCACCACTGCCGATGCGGATGCGCCGGGTCTGTGCCAGCACCCAGGCCGCCAGCACTTCCGGCGCAGGGCTGGCCAAGGTCGGAGCTGCGTGGTGCTCGGCAAACCAGTAACGGTGATAACCCAGCTGTTCGGCGCGCTGGGCCAACTGCAGGCTGTTGCGCAGCGCCTGCTCCGGCGAGGCGCCTTCGGCCAACGGGCTCTTGTCCAGTACGCTGATCTGATAGCTCATGGTCGCGTCCTCGCTCAGGGGTGGGCCACGGGAATGCCCAGCAACCCGTTCAGCGCGGCCAGGATCGGCTCGGCACCGGAGATGTACTGGCGATCCTGGTGCGCGCCACTGGCCAGCTCGCTGTGCACGCCCTGCGGCAGCACCAGCTTGGGCAGCGACTGGTCCTGCTCGCCGATCTCGGCGATCACATCGCGGCGCGGCCGCGCGAAGCCGATGCGGCGCACGTCCAGCTGCGCGTCCAGGCCATCGATGCTCGACAGCGCCCCTTCCAGCAGCAGGCTGTGCCGGCAGAAGAAGCGCTGGCCGGGAATCTGTCCGTCCTCGAACTCACGGTCGAGCAGGAACAGGATGGGCTTGTCGGTTGCGTCCAGACTCACGGGGTTGTCCTCATCGGGGGGGCGGCAATGCGATGCTGCTTCGATATCGATGCTAGAGATGACGGCCGTCGGCACGGCGATGCCAGACGACAATCGGCGGTCAGATCCGGCCACGCAGATGCGCCTTGGCCATAAGCAAAGCGCCGCCGGTTATGCCGTCAGGCGATGCGTCGCAGCGGCGCCGCGACCGCCAGCGCCTGAGTAGCCAGATGGCCGGCCGCACGCTCGGTCGCCAGCGCGATCCGCGCCTGCAAGGCGGCACTGTTGATGTGCTCGCCATCGAAGTCAGCAGGCGTGGCATACACCCCGATCGGCAGCGTGTGCGCCTGCAGGAAACTGAACAACGGCCGCAACTGGTGGTCGATCACCAGCGCATGGCGCTCGCTGCCGCCGGTCGCTGCCAGCAATACCGGCGTATCCACCAGCGCTTCCAGCCCGATGAAGTCGACCAGGTGCTTGAACAGCCCCGGATACGATCCCCGATAGACCGGCGCGGCCACCACCAGCAGCTCGGCCGACTCGATCGTCTGCAGCGCCTGCTCCACGGCAGGCTCCGCTTCATCGCGCGACAACGACTGCCCCAGCGAACGCGCGATCGGCGCCAGCTCCACCAGATCCACACTGGCGTGCACCCGCTGCTGCAACGACTCCAGCAGGTGCCGCACCAGCAGCAACGTGCGCGACGTCGCCGAACTGGTCGGCGACCCCACCACTGCAACCACCTTCAATGCAGAAGACATGAAACGCTCCCATGTAGAGCCGAGCCATGCTCGGCTGCCTTTGGCCTGAACCTCAAAACCGGTAATTGACCCGCCCATACCAGTACGCCCCAACGTTGCCCAGCACATCGCCGTTGTCCCAGGTCGTTTCGATGCTGGCCACATCGGTGGCACTGCGCGCGTACTCCGGCACCTTGCGGGTGCGCTTGTCGAACACGTTGTTGATGCCCAGTGCCGCACTCCAGCCTGCGCCCAGTTCCACTGCTCCGGAGAGATTGGTCACCAGCACCGGCGGCTGCTTGTACTCCACGCCGTTGTTCAGGCGCTTGATCGGGCCGTAGTACGTAAAGTCGACATTCGAACGCCAGCGCCCGTTCTGCCAGCCCAGCCCGGCCACCTGCGTGTAGCTCGGCGTGCGGAAGCGCAGCGCGTACTCGCTGCTCTTGGTCAGCAGGTTGATGTTCGGCAGCCCCTGCAGCGCCGCCGGAATGTCGCTGACCTTCTGGATGGTGGTGCGCCCCACGTTGGCCGCGTAGCTCCAGCGCAGCTTGCCCCACGTGGTTTCCTGGTTCGCCTCCAGGGTCAGCTCGACACCGCGTGTGCGGGTGTTGCCCACGTTGGTGAAGTAGCTCGCGTAGAACGCATCACCCGGCAGGATGCTGATGCCGGCCGAACCCAGCAGCGCATCGATGGTGTTCTTCTGCGCCGCGCTCAGCACCGTACCGCTGTTGTCGGTAACGCGCGCCGGATCCTGTGCGTTGTAGCCGATCTGGCTGGACTGCCCTAGCTGGCCACGGATATCGATCTGGTACGCATCCACGGCCAAGTGGAAGGCCGGGCTCGGGTCCCAGGTCACGCCGAGGCTGTAATTGGTGGCTTTCTCAGGCTTCAGCGGCGTGGCACCCAGTGCGATCGCCGCCGGCGACGACACCTGTGCCACCAGCGTGGTGCCGCACGGGCAGCTGCCAGTGGCCTGGTAGAACTGCGCACCCAGGCTGGGCGCATGGAAGCCGTTGCTGACCGTGGCCCGCACACCCAGCGCATCGGTGAAGTCGAAGCGCGTGGTCAGGCGGCCCGTGGAGACACTGCCGAAGTCGGAATGGTCTTCCCAGCGCGCGGCCGCATCCAGGTACCAGCGCGAGGTGACGTTGGTGGCCGCGCCCACATAGACCGCCTTGCTGTTGCGGGTAGCCTTCACCGCGTCCGCAGTGGAATAGCCGACGAAGGCCGCAGCACCAAAGCCGGTATACGACTCCCACTGCCCGGCCCCGCGTTCGTACTTTTCGTGCTGGTACTCGGCGCCCGCGCTCACTTCCAGCGGCGAGGCGAACGCGGCCACCTCGAAGCCACGGCGCAGGTCCAGGTTGGCGATGCCCTGCTGGTAGTCCAGCTTGCCGTCGTAGAAGTCCGTGGGCGAGCCGGGATACGGCAGCGAGTAGTTCACCGAGTTACGGGTGTAGGTGCGCACCGTGCTGCGGTTGCCGGTCAGGCTGGCGTCGTAGTCCCAGCCCGCGATCTGGCCTTTCACGCCCGCGGTGCCGGTGTACTGCTTCTCCTTGGTTTCCAGCACCGGCAGGAAGCCATCCGGGAACACACTCAGCACGCCGGGGGCCTTGTAGGTGGTGAAGATGGTCGCCGGCAGGCGGAAGTTCTGGATCGCCTGCGCGGTGCGGTCGCTGGCGGTGGCATTGGCGTAGAACTGCGCGCTTTCGCCCAGGCCATGGCCCACGTTCACCGCGAAGGCCTTCAACGCGTACGACGGCGAGCTGAGGATGGTGTTGGCCTCCGCATCGCGGTTGGCCTCAGCCGGGTTCGGCGCAGCACTCGCTGGCAATCGATTGTTCGGCCGCAACGCCACCAGATTGCCGCTGCCATCCACCGCCGGGTAGCTCAGGTAGCCATCGATGTAGCGGCGGGTGCGGATCGCATGATGCTGGCGGGTGGTCTCGCCGGACAGGTTGACGAAGCCATCGGCGCCCCACGGCAGGCCCACGTTGGCACGCACGCTGGTGCGCGAGCCATCGCCATCGATGCTCTGCCCGCTCTCCACGGCAAATTCACCACCGTGGGCCTGCGACTTCAGGATCACGTTGACCACGCCGGTGATCGCATCCGAGCCGTAGATGGCCGATGCACCATCGCGCAGCACTTCCACATGGTCGATGGCCGAGACCGGAATCAGCGCCAGATCGGCCCAGGCATGGCCGGGGAAGCCGCCGCCGTTGGCACCGCTCACATAGGCGCTGGCATTGCGACGCTTGCCGTTCACCAGCACCAGCGTGTAGCCCGGCGACAGGTTGCGCAGCTGGTAGCCACGGATCAGGCTTTCCTGGTCGCTCTGGTAGCCACCGATCTGGCTCAGCGACGGCAGCGCACGCTGCAACGCTTCCAGCAGGTTGCCCTGCCCGGTAGCGGCAAGGTCCTCGGCGGAGATCACATCGATGGGCGTGGAGCTGTTCTTCACCGTGCGCGTGCTGGTGCGCGAACCGGTCACTACCACCGCATCCAGCGTGGACGCTGCCACGTTGGCTGTCGCGGCGGTGGCGGCAGGATCGGCATCGGCTTCCGCCGCATGGGTGGGCGACGCGGCGAGGATAGCTGTGATCAGAACAGCGAGAGTGCTCAGGACAGGGGCGTGGGCGGCAGGCATGGGGGCTCGTGGGGGTGGGCCGGAAACACGCTTCCATTCAAGGCCCTGTTCACCTGGCGCGACAGGCGGGATCACGTCACCCAACCGTCATATCCGGCCACCCACATGACCGCTGGTAATGACGTTAGGCCGCAGCACCGGTGCCCTGCATTCTGTAGAGCCGAGCCCACGCTCGGCTGCTCTTCGTGACGGCATCAAGTACATCTCCTTCTGCCAGCATTGAGCCGAGCATGGCTCGGCTCTACATGCCCCGCGAGCATCACCTCATGCCCGCGCACCACTCAGCGCCATGCATCTGCACCCGTAGCATCAAGCCATGCCCAGCCCACCCGCCGATCCCGCCGCGCCGCTCGTTGCCATCGTCGCCTGCCACGGCCAGGGGCTGTTCGAATTCGGCTGCGCGGTAGGCTTGTTCGCGCCGGTGCGGCCGGAACTCGGCGTGGCCTGGTACCGCACCCAGTTGTGCGCAGGCGAACCGGGTGCACTGCGCATGCTCGGCGGAACGCAGGTGCAGCTTCCCTACGATCTGAGCACTGTTGATGACGCCGACATCATCGTCATCCCCGGTTGGCGCGAACCCAGCGAACGCCCGCCACAGGCATTGCTCGATGCACTCATCCGTGCCCACGCACGTGGCGCGCGCATCGCCTCGATCTGCTCCGGTGCATTCGTGCTGGCCTGGGCCGGGCTGCTCGATGGCCGCCAGGCCACCACCCACTGGCGCCTCACCGAAGCGCTGGCGCGCGACTTCCCGCGCATCGACGTACGCGAGGATGTGCTGTACGTGGACACCGGCAGCATCATCACCTCGGCCGGCTCGGCCACCGGCATGGACATGATGCTGCACATGGTGCGCAAGGATTACGGCGCACGGGTAGCCAACCTGGTGGCCGAACGGCTGGTGCTGGCACCGTGGCGCGATGCCGAACGCAGCCAGCGCGTCAGCCGGGCCATTCCCAATGGCGAGCCCACGCGCTTGGCAAAGCTGATGGAATGGATGCGCCGCAACCTGCGCGAGCCACATTCCCTTGGCAGTCTCGCCGAGCAGGCTGCACTCAGCCAGCGCACCCTGCAGCGGCAGTTCCTGGAAGCCACCGGCCTGTCGCCGATCGACTGGCTGATCCGCGAGCGCGTGGCCTTCGCGCGTGAGCTGCTGGAAACCACCGACCGACCGCTGCAGTGGATCGCCGAGCAGGCCGGCTTTGGTTCGCAGGAATCCTTCCGCCGCCATTTCCGCAGCCAGGCGGACGCCAGCCCGACCGAATACCGCAGCCAGCATCGCAACGGGATCGGCGCAGACCGCCTGGTCGGCTGCTGATTCCCGGTAGTGCCGGGCCATGCCCGGCGCTACCCACACCCCGCTCAGTCGTCCTGCACCAGCTTGAACTCGCGCAGCAGCCCACCGATCTGGGTCTTGTCCAGCTTTTTCATCAGCAGGTTGCGCAGGAACGCAGGCCCGGGAATATCCAGTTCCTTGCCATCGCGCAGACGACCGGTGGCGGCCAGCAGCGAGCGCACGTCGTAGGTGGAATTGAACACCTCAGGCACGCCGCGTTCGATATCCAGCAACGTGTACACCGCTTCCATCGGCGTACGCACCGAATACTCGGTGGTGAAAATGCAGTCGCGCTGCTTCGATTCGGCGAACTGGCCGATGAAGGCGAAGTTCACCGCACCTTCCGGCACCACGTCAGGGCGATCACCGGCCTGGCGCGGCATGAAGAACGCGGTGATGTACGGCATCATCACCGGTACCGTCTTCGCACCGGTCGCGGCCAGCTCGTCGATCTCGTCCACCGGCACGCCCAGGTGGTACAGCCACTCGCGGGTGATCTCCTCGCCGGTGCAGTCCTGCATCGGCTTGTTCACGTAGTCGCCGGGCGTATCCACAAACAGCGAATACACCCAGACCACGATCTGGTCCTTGGGCTGGTTCTTGAAATGTGGCTGCCGGTTCACCGTCCAGCTCATCAGCCAGCGCGAGTCGCGCACGCTGACGATGCCGCCGGTCACCACCTTGCCGCTGAAGGGATCGCGCTTGGCGATCTTCTGGATGTAGGCCGGAATGCGCGCATCCAGCGTGGTCACCGTCGCCGATTCCCACTTGGTTTCCGGAATGTGCGCGCCGAACACGTCCGGACGCCCGAACGCTGCATCCTTCGCGGCAATGCGCCGCCACAGGTCCCAGGCCGGCGCGGGGCCTTCGTTCAGGCGTGCCGCAGTGTGGTGGTCGCCGTTGTCCGAGTTCTCAGTCAGCGAGCCGATGGTCATGAACAGAAGATCGTCCGCGCCCAGATCCACGCCACCGGCTACTCCATCACGCATCCAGTGGATGCGCGTGGCCTGCTTGCGGCCCGGCTGCAGATCGAAGTCGACGTCGGTCACTTCGGTGCCGTACTGGAACACCACGCCATGGTCCTGCAGCCACTTCACCAGCGGCAGCACCAACGATTCATACTGGTTGTACTTGGTGAACTTCAGTGCGGAGAAGTCCGGCAGCCCGCCGATGTGGTGGATGAAGCGGTGCAGGTACAGCTTCATCTCCAGCGCCGAATGCCACTCCTCGAATGCGAACATGGTGCGCCAGTACAGCCAGAAATTGCTGTCCAGGAAATCACGGCCCAGCACTTCGTTGATGCGCTTGTTCTCCATCTCCTGCCGGGTGGCCAGGAACAGCGCGATGATGTCCTTCTGCGCCTGCTCGGTCAGCGTGAACAGGCCGTCGGTGTGCGCATCCTCGCCGCGATTGATGGTGGCGCGCTGCAATGAATAGTTCGGGTCGTCCTTGTTCAACCAGTAGAACTCGTCCAGCACGCTGGCGTCATCGATCTCCAGCGAGGGGATCGAGCGGAACAGGTCCCACAGGCACTCGAAATGGTTCTCCATCTCGCGGCCACCACGGATCACGAAACCCTTTTCCGGCACCTTCAGGCCATCCAGCGCGCCGCCGGCAATCTGCTGCTGTTCAAGGATGGTGATGCGTTCACCGGCCATGCGGCCATCGCGCACCAGGAACGCGGCGCCGGCCAGCGAGGCCAGGCCTGAACCCACGAACCAGGCCCGCTTGCCCTCGACACCGGCCGGCTTGCGCGGGCGCGCGAAGGCTTCGTAGTTGCCACTGCTGTAGTACATGCGCTGCTCCTTCCTGGAGGGGGTCATCAGGAACCCGCAGCGGGATGACACAGCCATCCCGTGCAGGTCATGGCCCTACTCTAGCGCCGAACCGATGTACCGTTTCCTGCACACACGCTGCGACCGAATGACGCAGCCGCGTCAGAGCTGCCGGCCCAGCAGCATGCCCGGCCAACCGTCCACGTTGAACGGTGCGATGCGTGTGTAGCCACAGGACTCATAGAAGCGCACCAGATCCCCATTGCCACCGCCGTAGCAGTCCACGCGCAGATGGTCGAGTCCGGCAGCGCGCGCCTGCTCATCGGCAAACGCCATCAAGCGGCGGCCAATGCCGCGCACGCGGCCATCGCGCGAAGCCACCAGCACGCGTACGTACAGCTCTGGCCCATCGGGCGCCGGTACATAGGGCATCGCCTCACCCAGCGCCAGGAACGCACGCACCTCACCCAGTGCGTTCTGCGCCACCCACGCGCCGGGCAGCGCGCAGGCATCAGTCACCTGGGTGATTCGACGCGGCACCGTCGACCACGGCTCGCTGCCCCACTGCTGCAGATTACCGATCGACACGAACCATTCGATCACCTCGTCGAAGAGCCGCAGCACCGCAGGGGCATCGGCCACGCTGGCGCGGCGGATGGTCAAGGTGTCCTTTCCAGCTTCAGTCATGCACGTACTCCTTTCAACGCATCAATCGGCTGCACCGAGGATGCCGGCCAGCGGCCGGCACTACCAGGGCCGGACGTCCGTGGGCCGGATTTGACATGCAGGCATCTACCTGCATATAGTCCACTCGACGGCGGCGCCTGCCCGCCCACGCGAGGAACCTGCAATGGTGGATATCGCACATCGGGTCGGCATCAAGGCCCCCGCAAGCCAGGTGTATCAAGCCCTGGCCACCCCCGAAGGCGTCGCCGCCTGGTGGGCTGAAGACACCCACGGCGACCGCGAGACCGGCGGTACGGTCAGGGTGCGCTTCACGAACAACGGCCAGGAAATCGGCGCCATGGAAATGCAACTGGAACAGCTGATTCCCGGCGAGCTGGTGCTCTGGAAGTTCCTGGTCGGCCCCGCCGAATGGATCGGCACGCATGCACGCTTCGCACTGAAACAGGAAGGCGACTACTGCATCGTGCTGTTCACCCACGAAGGCTGGAAGGAACGCGTCGAGTTCACCTTCCACTGCAGCACCAAGTGGGCGGTGTTCCTGATGAGCCTCAAAGCCCTGCTGGAAACCGGCAAGGGCCAGCCCAACCCGCACGACGTCAGGATCGACAACTGGAACTGAAGACGCCCGCATGAATGCAGACAAGGTGTTCAAGGCCCTGGCCGACCCCACGCGCAGAACGCTGCTGGACCTGCTCTGCGCAGACAACGGCCAGACCCTGGGCCAGCTCTGCGAGCACCTGGACATGGCCCGGCAATCGGTCACCCAGCACCTGGGCCTGCTGGAAGACGCGAACCTGATCAGCACCGTGCGTCGTGGTCGCGAAAAGCTGCACTTCATCAACCCGGTGCCGCTGCATGAAGTCTACGAGCGCTGGGTACGCAAGTTCGAGCAGCAGCGCTTGAGCCTGCTGCATGACCTGAAACGAGAACTGGAAGGAGAATGACGATGTCCGTAGAGACCACCCGCTTCATCCACGTGATCTATATCGCCTCCACGCCACAGAAGGTGTTCGAGGCCATCACCCGCCCCGAGATCGCCAGCCGCTACTGGGGCCATGAGAACGTCTCGGACTGGAAGCCCGGCTCGCGCTGGCAGCACGTGCGCGCCAACGAAACGCGCTCGGTCGAGCTGGTCGGCGAGGTGGTGGAAAGCACCCCGCCCTCGCGGCTGGTCATCACCTGGGCCGCCGCCTCGCAGGCCAACAACCCGGATGCTTACAGCCGCGTGACCTTCGACATCGTGCCCTACCAGGACATGGTGCGGCTGACCGTTACCCACGAGGAGCTGGAACCCGGCAGCGGCATGGATACCGGCATCCGCCAGGGCTGGCCGATCGTGCTGTCCAGCCTGAAGTCGTTGTTGGAGACGGGCAAGGGGCTGGATGTGTTTGCGAAACCAGCGTAGTCGTCGGGATGGCTGGCCCGCGCGAGCGGCACCGGGGAGATGGCCCCTGTTGCCGCCGCCGCGCAATCCCCAATCGCTCCCACAAATTGCATTTCATGGAACAATAGGGAGCACATGGTTCTCGAGTTCCGTTATGTCCCCCGTGTTGCTAACCGTCGATCAGGCTGCCCAGCAGCTCCGCCTGCACCCCAAAACCGTCCTGCGGCATATCCGTAGCGGCCAACTGCGCGCGACCCGCATCGGCAAGTCCTATCGCATCACCGCCGAAGACCTCGACGTGTTCACCGGCACCGTGCGGGAGCCCTCCGCTGCGCGCCCACAGCTGACCACGGTGGTGGATATTCCCGGATGCGGTGCGGCACGTGCCGCCGACCTGGTGCGTGCCCTCCATGCGCGCGTCACCGGCCGCGAGGCGGACGATGAGCCGCTGCGCATGGAGACGATCTATTCGCCTGAGCACGATGTGCTCAAGCTGATCGTGATCGGTGGTCTGGCGGGTTCCGCAGCGCTGCTGGTCAGCCTGCAGCGTCTGCTGCAGGACCGCAGCGCATGAAGCGGCAGCGCCCCGGCATTCCCACGCAGCACGTACTTGCCGCCTATCGCCAGGTGCTTTCGGGCTGGCCGGTACCCCACGAATCGCACCATCTCGCCACCCGCGCCGGTTCGACATTTGTGGTCAGCTGCGGCCCGGAACACGGCCCTGCCCTGGTGCTGCTGCATGGCACCCTCAGCAATGCCGCCAGCTGGATGTTCGATGCCGAACGTTGGAGCGAGTACTACCGCGTGCATGCCGTCGACATCATTGGCGAACCGGGCCTGAGCGAAGGCACGCAACCTGCGCTGGACAGCGACGCGCATGCGCAATGGCTGGATGATGTCCTCGACGCACTTGGCGTGGAAAGCGCAGCATTCGTGGGCCTGTCGTTCGGCGGCTTCCTGGCACTGGACTACGCGCTGCGAAGGCCTGCCCGGGTCAACGCACTGGTCCTGATCAGCCCCTCGGGTATCGGGCGCCAGCGTGCATTCCTGCTCAAGGCGCTGCCACTGTTGCTGCTTGGCCGATGGGGACGCGAGCACCTGCGCCGCGCGGTCATGGGTCCCGCGCCACTGCATGCACCTGCACGTGCGCAGCCGCTGCTCGACCTGTTGGCATTGATCCGTGCCGAGGTTCGGCCACGTCCGCTGCGCATTCCCCGCATCAGCGACGAGCGCCTGGCTGCGTTGCATCCGCCGGCAGCCCTTGTCATGGGCGCGCGTGATGCCCTCATCGACACCCCTGCCGCCGCCGAACGCATGAAGCGGCTCGTCCCGACGGCGGACGTCACCCTGCTCGCAGACGCCTATCACTACATCCCCGGCCTGCGCGAAGACATCCTCGCCCGGCTGCGTCAACTGCAGAACCTCCAGAATGAATGATTCCATTGAACACATCGGCACCACCCGCCTCCTGCGCATCGAGCCGCAGGGCCCCGCACTCGATGCCAACGGCCTGCGCGATCTGGTCGGCGATGCCCTTGGGCATCAGGCCGAGTGGATTGCCGTGCCGGTGCAGCGCCTTTCGGCAGACTTCTTCGAGCTGCGCTCCGGCATGGCCGGTCAGTGGCTGCAGATGCTGGTGAACTACCGCCTGCACTTCGCCGTGCTGGGCGATGTCAGCGACTACCGCGCACAGAGCGAATCGCTGGACGCGTGGATCATTGAGTGCAACCGCGGCCACAACGGCTGCTTCGTTGCCGACTGGGATGCCCTGCTGGCTCGCCTTTCGGCCCCCGCCAGCGCGGGCTGAACGCCAACCCCACGCTCACCCTCACCGAACCCGGTTCCGACCGCACTCCGACGCCGCCCGCCACAGCATCGCCCACAGGCTCACCTGGCGACACTCGATGCGTGCTTCAGACGCAGATTCCCTGCACAGCAAAGTGGCGGCGGTCACCCTCGGCTTCTGGGTGATGAAGATCGCCGCCACCACGCTCGGCGAGACCGCCGGCGACCTGCTGTCGATGACGCTCAACCTGGGCTACCTGGCCAGCTCGGCCATCCTGCTGGCGATCTTCGCCGGCCTGCTGGGCATGCAGTTGTCGGCACGGCGCTTCCATCCTGTGCTGTTCTGGTCGGTGGTGCTGGCCACCAGCACCGCCGGCACCACCATGTCGGACCTGATCGACCGCACGCTCGGCCTGGGCTACGCCACCGGCGCCAGCCTGCTGGCCGGTTGCCTGGCGCTGGTGTTGCTGGCCTGGCGCATGTCGGAGAAGTCGATCTCGGTCAGCAACATCGCATCGCGCCGCGCCGAGGGCTTCTACTGGACCGCCGTCCTGTTCTCCAACACGCTCGGCACAGCGCTGGGCGACTTCCTTGCCGACGATTCCGGGCTCGGCTTCACCGGCGGCGCACTGCTGATCGGCAGCCTCATCGCGCTCACCGCACTGGCCAGCCGCATCAAGGGCATCAACCGGGTCATCCTGTTCTGGATCGCCTTCGTGCTCACCCGCCCGTTCGGCGCCACCTTCGGCGATCTGCTCACCAAGCCGCTGGAAAAGGGCGGCCTGGGCTTCGGCACGGTCGGCTCGTCGCTGGTGCTGTTCACTATCCTCGCCACACTGGTGGCACTGCCGATGCTGCAGCGTAAGGCGCAGCCAGCCAGCTAGCGCGCCGTCCAGCCCCCATCCACCGGCAGCGCCGTGCCGGTGATCTGCGCCGCCGCGTCCGAGGCCAGGAACACCACCATCTCGCCCAGCTGCTCGGGCGTCACGAACTGCAGCGAAGGCTGCTTCTCGGCCAGCAGCGCGCGAGCGGCGGACTCCTGATCCGTGCCTTCCTTCTCCGCCAACGCGGTGATCTGCTGCTCGACCAGCGCCGTTCGCACCCAGCCCGGGCAGATGGCATTGGCGGTGATGCCGGTGCCCGCATTCTCCAGCGCGGTCACCTTGGTGAAGCCCACCACGCCATGCTTGGCCGCCACATAGGCCGACTTGTTCACCGAGCCCACCAACCCGTGCACCGACGCGATGTTGATGATGCGGCCGGCGCCCTGCTGCTTCATGTGCGGCAAGGCCGCTGCCGTTGCATGGAACACCGCCGACAGGTTCAGCGCCAGGATCGCATCCCACTTCTCGACCGGAAATTCCTCGATCGACGCGGTGTGCTGGATGCCCGCGTTGTTCACCAGGATGTCGATGCGGCCCATCTTCGCGACGGCGTGTTCGATCATCCCGCGCACCGCTTCGCCCTTGGACAGGTCAGCGCTGTCATGCGCCACCCGCACGCCGAACTCGGCTTCCAGTCCAGTACGGATGCGTTCGATCTCCGCCGCATCGCCGAAGCCGTTCAACACGATGTCGGCCCCTTGCCGGGCCAGCGCGGTGGCAATGCCAAGGCCAATACCGCTGGTGGAGCCGGTGACCACCGCAACCTTTCCAGAGAACATGGGCAAGCTTCCATTGGGCGTAGGTGGTCAGTGTAGCTTCACCGGCGCCCCCTTTAAGCGACGCTACCCTGGTCAATCAACGGTTGAACGCGTTGGGTACCCGCCGAGGGAAGTGTCCAGCGTTCATTCAAAACGGACGGTAGGCCTCAGAGGGGGCGCAGCCGCAGCCTGCTGGCGATGCTGTCCGACTCCCACAAGGGCACTGCATCCATGCTTTGCCCGGCGGATCGAACACGTCCGAAAATAGCTTCTGCGGCCGTTCTACTCCCCCCACCGCCAACCGGGCGGGGCGCCTTTCATCCAGCAGATAAGGACAAGCACCAACACCACGGCCCACGTGTAGAGCTGAAACGCGATGGGCTCGCGAAATGGAGAGAACAGAAACGGACCCGCCAGTAGCAGGCCGAATGCGACTGCGTACACAAGCCAGCCTTGCCACGCGCACGGCATCCCCCAGCCCCATCCGTACTTCTTCCTGGTAAACCAGTACTTCCTGCTGATCATTGCAGTGTTCCTCGATGGTCACCGGTCTCACGCACCTGATCCAAGCATGCTTTGAGCTGTTCGTGAAGACGACGGTCCAGAATCAAGTCAGTATCCCCTCTGGCCGTGACGAGAACAGAGCTACGATCCCTGCGCAGCACGAAGACGTTGCGACCGTTCTGCATGCGGAACTTGCCAAGTTCAACGCCCCCTGTGCTGGTCCCACGTTGCCGGTGAGGCAGCGTGATCCTTGAAGCATCGGAAGCGTCCTGCAACGCGACACTGGAAAGCGGGAGTTGCAGTCGGACAAACGCTGCTGACCCAATCAGCTGGCCATCTGTAATGGCGATGTACGCTGTCCGCGCTTGATATACGAGGCCAAAGGCAACTACGACAACAACGGCCAGCGCCGAGCCGAGCGCGATATTCCTGGCTGGCACCCCGCCAGAGCGGGATGCCAGCCATATTGCGATCAGAACCACGGCTGCTGCCACGCATATGCCGAGAGGAAGCGCATAGGCGTGAATCAAGGATACGTCCAGCGTGGATCGGCACATCATCCGGAACTACTCCGCAGAGATTGGCCGCATGCCATAAACGTAAGTCGTCTCGACAATTATCTCAAATGCGTCTTCGTCAAAGGTGACAAGGCCCACGCTTCGCATCGCGCGCAGGAACGAGCGGACCTCGTTCCATGTTACGGGCTTTGCATGTTCATCGCAGATCATACTTGCACTGCCACGCATGAGAATGCTTCGGTATCAGATACCGCGCAGCAAACGCCCATTTCTCATCGATCACATCGGTCAAACAGGGGCTGCGCCCTGTGATGCCATTGCAGTGACACTGTTCATACCGAAGTTCAAACACGCTCTAGAAGAGAACGCTCGCTCGATCAACGGTCGCCAGCGGATTGGCCTTCCGCACCGCCTCCAGGAACAGCAGGAAATCCCGGTTGAACAGCGTCAGGTTGTTGGTGAACGTCACGCACTTTCTGCCCGATGCTTTGCTGAAGCACACCTGCCAGACATAGCGCCCGTAGATCCTGTCGGACGTTCGTGTGACTGAGGTGATCTGCGAGAGCGGAACCGCCGTAGGCACCGGCCCACGCCGCAGGTAGAAGGACTCCGCATCAAAGAAGTAATGCTCGCGATCCTCTTTGCCATCCACCATCACCAAGGTCATGGATGTTCCGGAGATCCGGCGAGGAGGATCCAAACGCAGCCCCGATTTCACGGACGAGCGAGCAGTTGCCGACATTCGCCGAAGGGTAAACCAGAGGATCACCAACGGAAGCGCCGCAAGGACAATGAAACCTACGGTCTTCAAAGCAGTTTCCAGCGTGCTGGGCACACAGATCTCCAGGATGAACGTTCAGGCACTTGCAAGGCCCGACTAGATCCACGCCACGCGTGGATGCTCTGGCTTCAACGCCCCATCACTTCCAATGATCCGGCCCCAGGAACGGCAGGCTCAACACAAACACCGGAACCGCCACAGGGATCAACGCCGCGCCCAGCACCTTGCCCGCCGCCGAACCCACACCCGGCTTGTCCTCCCTCTCCGGCAGGATCCGCTGCGCCCGCGCATTGATCGGCTGTGCCAGCTTCCCCTTCTCCGCCAGCGCCGCAGCATCGGGCAACTTCACCCGCTCGCCGTCGCCCTCGAACAGCGCGCTGTAATAGCTGCCGCCCTTCCTTGAAAGATTGCAGGCGCGGTCAAACGCCAGCGCGTAGCGGGTCCGGTCCATCGGCAGGTAGTAGCGCGCCCGCTCCTCCACGGCCTTGGCCTCACGCGAGGGGACCTCAATCCGTTCCAGCTTGAACTGCGCGGCCTGCTCCGCCGTCACCTGCTCCGGCCGCAGCAGCAGCGCATAGCTGCCATGCACCTTGGCCTTGTTGGCCGGGTCGCGCCAGTCTTCATGGAAGTACATCTGCGCGCAGGCCACCGCCTCGCGCAGCGGGCTGTCCATCAGCGCCCGGTACTCGCGGAACGGCGCGGCATTGAAGCGCATCGGCTCGTCATAGCGCGGCAGCAGGTACAGCTGGCCGTCGTCGGCCACGAACGCACTGGTGATCTCGCGGCTTGAGGCGTGCTCTTCCGGGCCACTGGCACAGCCGGACAGCAGGCCAAGGCACAAGGCGGAGAGAATGAAAAAAGACGTTCGCATGTCGTGTTCTAGAGCTTCCGTGGAAAACCGGCCCCGCCCGGAAGGACGAGGCCAGCCCACCATGTTGCCACGGCACCGCACGCGATGCAGAGCCCCGCCTTACTTCAACCGCTCCACCAACCGCTGCCCCACCTCCAGCGCCGAAGCCGGGTTCTGCCCGGTGATCAGCTCCCGATCCACCACCACATGTCCCGTCCACGGCGCGGTGTTGCTGCTGAACTTCGCACCCGCCCGCTGCAACGCGGTCTGCGGGTAGAACTTCATCTCGCCACCGCCCAGCATCGGCTTGGCCTGCTCTTCTTCCTGATTGCTGATCACCGTCATCTGGTAGCCGCTGTAGATCCACTTCGGCGTAGCCGGCATCGCACCGGCCTCCAGCGTCGCCACGAAACCCGCCGCATCCGGCAACGTGGACAGCAGCGCGATCGGCCCGTGGCAGACCAGGGCGGTGGTCTTGTTGCGCTGGTGGAAGTCGGCCAGCAGCCGGCCCAGCGCCGGGCTCTTCAGCAGGTCCTGCATCGGCGCGTGGCCACCGGGAATGTAGACCGCATCGAAACGCGCGTAGCCCTGCTGCTCGACGCGCGCCAGGCTGACCACCGGCGAGGCCGTCGGCGAGGTCAGCTCCAGTTTCTCCAGCAGGTCCTTGTGCAATTTCAGCTGCGCCGCATCGTTGCCGAAGTACGCCGCCGTCACCGAGGACGCATCCACCGTTGGCGCCCGCCCCTGCGGCGTGGCGAAGGTCACCTCGTGGCCGGCATCCAGCAGCAGCTTGACCGGCTGCATCAGCTCGTTGAGATAGAAACCGGTGGACAGCACCTTGCCGTCCTTCAGGTCCAGGTGGTTTTCGTCGGACAGCACCACCAGCACGTTGGCGGCCTGCGCGCCGCTCGCGGCCAGGGTCAGGGCCAGCGCTGCGGCCAGCCGGGTCATCAGGTTCATGGGGAGCTCCTATCGGGGAATGGCGGCCACTTTATTCATCGCCCCAGCGGCGATAAATTGGCCCCACCGCAAAACATCTGTTCCCCGGAGAGCCAAATGAGCCGCAAGTTCGACTACCTGGGCGATGTGGAGGTGTTCCTGGCGGTGGTCGAGCACGGCTCGTTCACCGCCGGCGCGGTGGCGCTGTCCACCACGCCCTCGGTGCTGAGCCGCGCGGTCACCCGCCTGGAAGCGCGGCTGGGCCGGCAGCTGCTGCAGCGGACCACCCGCCGCGTGGGCCTGACCGACGCCGGGCGGCTCTATCTGGAACAGGTGCGCACCGCCTTCGGCCTGCTGGACGACGCCGAGCGCGACGTACTGGCCCAGGACGGTGCACTGGCCGGCCGCGTGCGCCTGAGCGTGCCCACCACCTATGGCCACTACCGGCTGCCGCCCGTGCTGGCGCGCTTTGCGCAGCAGTACCCGCAGGTGCAGGTGGAACTGAACATCACCAACCGCAACGTGGACCTGGTGGCCGAAGGCTTCGACCTGGCCATCCGGCTGGGCCAGCTGCCGGACAGCGGGCTGGTGGCGCGAAAGCTGGAAGACGCGCCGCTGCTGCTCGTGGCTTCGCCAGAGTACCTGCAGCGCCGCGGCACTCCGCAGACGCTGGACGACCTGCAGCAGCACCTGTGCCTGCCCTTCGTGATGCCGCGCACCGGGCGGCTGGCGCCGTGGATCTTCCGCGACGACGGGCGCGACGTGGACTGGCTGCCGCGTTCGTCCATCGAGACTTCCGACGATGTACTGGGCGTGGTGTCGCTGGCCGAACAGGGCATCGGCATCTGCCAGAGCTATGAGTTCATCGTGCGCGAGCGGTTGCAGCGTGGGCAGTTGGTGGAAGTGTTGCCGCAGCTGCGGGGAAGATCGCGGCCGTTCTCGGTGATCTATGCGCCGCACCGGCGGCAGTCGGCGGCGGCGCGGGCGATGATTGAGTTGTTGGTGGGCAATGCGGCTGAGAATCGCGCTGGCTGAAGCTGCGAGCTTGTTAACGGTGTCGGGTTTGAACCGCTTTTCGAGGTGTGCGGCTGATCGCGCGCCGTTGCTTGGCGAGGCGGACTAAGAACTGTTGCAAAGCAGGCCGTCGCGCTATTCGCTTGGGGCATGGGCGATTGCGCCACGTTGATTCGCTATTAGCAGCGCAGCTGCGCGAATGCGTCTGCTGGCGTCGCGTGCTGCACGAATGGCGCGTGTAACAATAGTCCTTCGCTCTCGGATTCCGCGATTCCTTCGCGAATTTCTATTGGCATTCGGAGCGGCGGCGTAAACACCATGGCGCGCCACCGACAAAGGGTGGCCGGGTCTGCAAACCCGCATTGATGTACGCGTCTGTAGTTTGCGCTTGCCCGTCGGCACCGTCCTTAACCGGTGCCGGCGGGCAATCCGTCGGCCTTTCTGGCGGGCGGTGCGTGGGGATCTTCGGATCCACCGGTTCTATGACGCTACTTCATTCCGGTTTGCAGCCATGCATCGTCCGCCACCTCTTCGCGGTGGCGCTGTTAAGCACAGCCACGGAAGCCGACGCCATGAACGAATCCGACACCTTCTCCTCGTACACCGTCGTTGAGCCCATCAACGACGACACTCCCCTGCCCGACCTGAACTCCCTGCTCGGCATCCTCAAGCGCATGCGTGGCTGCGAGGGCGCCGACGGCCTGCCTTGGCCGGAGAATGATGTGCCACCCGGCCGGCGCGTGAGCCTGGCGAGGACCGAGCGCGCGTTGGTGGGGCTGCTTACTGTGCTGGAAGTGCTCCATGCGGCGGACCGCTGCCGCGTAGCGGCGGAGCCGGAGCGGCATTTGGATGAGGGGGTGGTTGATGGGCTGTTTCTGGCGTGCCGGGGGTTGGCTGAGTGGGCTTGTCGGGAGGTTAGGCCGGAGTGACCTGCCTGACCGGAGCAACGTACAGCAGATTTGATTGGGCGTCACATTGATTAACACGCGCCTCCTGCCAGGAGCGAACATTGCAGCTCCACCCGGCTGAAGAGCATCGGAGCAAATTCCTCCATCCATGACCGATCACGGTCGAGAGCGGCGAGCCCCAGCAAGCCAGTTCGGTCATCCTCCGGAAAGGACGATGCATGCAAACGAGACCGAATGAGCCGCAGTCTTCTACCGCGGCGATGTCATAAGGCCTCCTCCGGCATTTGGTCAGCCCTACCCCAACGCGAACTCGAGCTGATCGAAGAAGCGCGGGATACTCTCGTATTGGTACATCCTCCAGTAGGCGCGCGCCTGCTGGTCTACCTTCACATGTCCGAGCAGGCGAAAATCGCGCATAGATGGAAAAGTACGCGACGCTGCCGCCAGGGATGCCGCGTCGATATCGTTGAAGTAATCGCTACCCATTGAGGGCGCATCGAAGCTTCGAATCACCTCCCCCACGATCACAAGCGCAGCTACCACATGCATCATATCGAGAAGTTCGAGCTCGTACTCCTGTAAAGAAAGATGCGCTGCCGTGCGATCGGCATGTTGCTTTAGAAGGCCGATCCGCTTGTGGAGTCGACCGGGAGCCTTGAGTAGGTCAGTATCTGTCCGCGCGTATTCACGAAAGAATTCCCTTAAAAAGACGAGGGCGCGATGAGCATCTTCGAAAGTACTGCTTCCTCGCTCGGACCAGTAGTGCGCATGCTCTTCAAGCACTCCGTCGGACAAGCGGCCGAAATTACCTCCAGTAAGGTCTGGCTTGGCGGCATGATCAAAGACTTTCCGGCAGTTCAGGGACAGCGAGTTCAGCGTTGAGAACTCTAGGTACGACTGCGATACGCGAGAGGGCAAGTCGCCCGAAGCATCCATATCTTCAGCAGCCTGCGCGGTGCCAAGAAAATAGTAGAACGCCGGAAGGCTCATGCTTGCGCGTGACATAACGCCTCGCAGAAAGTGGACTGATCGCAGCTTCCCGTGGAGCCGAAACGGCTCTTCCTTCCGCTGCATCCTCTCCGCACGCGCATCGAGATCAAATTTTCGGCTCATTGCTTCGCGCCTGCTTGGCTACGCCGCTCAAGAGTCAGAAGTCGACGCCTGACTGGATCAAGAACACCGACGCTAGTACCTTGATGATCAGTACTCATTATTGTCATCTTCCCACATATTTCGCGCCAGCCTATCAACATCAATGCCAAAGTACTCTATCGCATCATAATGACTAGTCGAAACATAACTATCACCCAATCCACAAGCAAGAAGCTTTGAGTATCCTGAAATCTTCAAGCCGCATGCAACGCAGAAGAACTCCTCTGGCCGCATTGCTTGACGTTCAACAACACCATCTTCCGCAGTTGATGTTTTGGCTACGCCCATTGCGCGCCCCTGCACGAGCGCAGTGGCGGTACAGGAAGGACAATTAACTCGATGACCATAGTGGCGCAAAGACGCAGCCGCAGCCTGGTCCAGAGCCGTCTTCCTGTCCTCGTCTGACTTCGAATCCCAAACAACCTTATGGGCATTGATAGCACCAAGGACGCTCTTCGCGGCGCCATCATTAAGTGCTGATATATCTTCCCTCGCCTCTTTTGCCTCAGCATCTCCGAAAAGATTTTCTAAAGAAGACCCACAATGACTCAAGAGCACATCGCAGACAGCAAAGAAGTGCGGCCGCCAGGACGACGAGCTAGAGCTTTCAAAGTTCAGGTTTCCAGAATGAAGCTCCGAGTTTCTCTTTGAGAAATGTGCCAAGCAAAAGTTGACATGCTCGCGCGTAAACGCAGGGACCAATTCTTCAGCGCGCCCAATTAATTCTGTAATAGGGGCGGTTCGAGGAACGAATTTAGCCTTCTTCGGAGCATGCCCAAGTGCATAAAGAATATTATTCCAGTCGGAACCGTCTGCCACAAGCGCCGGCGACACATGCGAAATTGATGCTCTTATCAACATTTCCATGAGGAAAGTTGACCAAAGCCCATACTGCCAATCGGTAGAATTCGCCTGCATAGCCTCCGAATACAAGTCAGACTTGGCTAAGTAGGAGCTCTTTGACCACTCGTGATCGACCCTAACTGCCATCTATCCTCCCTCACTCCAAGTAGACCCTTTTCAGCACTCTTCCACGAGAACTCGACGACACTTCCGACCTGCCGTGCAGGGTTCGCCAATTGTCCACCACCAGTACTTGGCCAGGCTCATCTAGGGCAACGCTACTAATACTCACATCCCGAATCCGATCGTTAATCATTCGCACAGCACGGACTGCTATCGAATTTACGGGCTGAAGGAATAGTGTATCCCAACGAAATATGTCACCATCCACCATTCTTAGTGGAACCTGACGACCATCAAGCGGCCTCCGAGATCGCAAAATTGCCTTCTTAAAGAAGTCCCGTTCCTGCGGGCCAATCAGACTATCTCTGTGCACTATATTTGTCTTCACGTCACGGGATCCCACGATACAAATAAGCGCAAAGTAGCGCGGAGGGATGCTCCAGTGAGCCATATCGGTATGAAATGGAAATACCCCTAATCCGAAATTATGGCTATAGCTGGGACCCATACCCACACCAACCCTTGGCACGAGCTCTTGAATTGGCTCAACGCCATAAATTTTGTCAATATTTCCTAAAGTCTGCTCGACTTCAGTTAATTCGAAGTTCTTAGAAATTTTGGTCTTCGCAAATCCGACATCTTGAAGCTGTCGTTGCCATGAACTCATTCCAAGACTCCAGAATTCTGAGAACTCAACGGCTCATCCATAGAATATGAATTGGCCCGATGCGAACAGCTACAGTGACTGCCTCACTCGAATCTCGGATGTCAACGAGCGTTCACCCTTTTTCTTCTGCCCTAATATTCCAATCACGCCGCTCCTTGGATTCTCCACAGGTTGTGCATACGAACTCACCCGTATTTGACCCCAAGTGATACTCCTGCTCAACTCGAGGGTGATTGCAGGGCTTATTCCCCCAACTTTTCCGAAGCTTTTCCGCCTCTCGCATTTGCATAGCAATCCCTTGTGTATGCCTGAGAAATTAGGTGTTGATCGTTTTGATCTTACGACCACAGAAGATCTTGGACAAGCTGCCTCGAATTGACCCCGAGTGCCGGGAAGCCGCTTGGGATGCAAATGGCAATGAATGGCGCAAAGCACCTCATCAGCGCTCGGGGCGAACAAAAAAGGGCGCCTCTCGGCGCCCTCGTTCTTTCAACTCATTCCCACTCAATGGTCGCCGGCGGCTTCCCCGAGATGTCATAAACCACCCGCGACACCCCCCGCAACTCATTGATGATCCGGTTGCTCACCGTCCCCAGGAACTCATACGGCAGATGCGCCCAATGCGCCGTCATGAAGTCGATCGTCTCCACGGCCCGCAGCGCAATCACCCACTCATACGCCCGCGCATCGCCCACCACGCCCACCGACTTCACCGGCAGGAACACGGCAAACGCCTGGCTGGTCTTGTCGTACAGATCCGCCTTGCGCAGCTCATCAATGAAGATGGCATCGGCCTTCGCCAGCAGTTCGGCGTATTCGCGCTTCACTTCGCCCAGGATACGCACGCCCAGGCCCGGGCCCGGGAACGGATGGCGGTAGACCATGCTGCGCGGCAGGCCCAGCTCCACGCCCAGGCGGCGCACTTCGTCCTTGAACAGCTCGCGCAGCGGCTCCACCAGGCCCAGCTTCATGTGCTCCGGCAGGCCGCCCACGTTGTGGTGGCTCTTGATCACATGCGCCTTGCCGGTCTTGCTGCCGGCCGACTCGATCACGTCCGGGTAGATGGTGCCCTGCGCCAGCCACTTGGCGTTCTTCAGCTTGTTCGACTCTTCGTCAAAGATCTCAACGAACAGGTTGCCGATGATCTTGCGCTTGGCTTCCGGGTCGCTCACGCCTTCCAGCGCGGCGAAGTAACGGTCGGCGGCATTCACGCGTACCACCTTCACGCCCATGTGCTCAGCGAACATCGCCATCACCTGGTCGCCTTCCTGCCAGCGCAGCAGGCCGGTATCCACGAACACGCAGGTCAGCTTCTCGCCGATGGCCTTGTGCAGCAGCGCGGCCACCACGGACGAATCGACGCCACCGGACAGGCCCAGGATCACTTCGTCATCGCCCACCTGTTCGCGCACGCGGGCGATCTGGTCGTCGATGATGTTGGCGGCGGTCCACAGGGTCTGGCAGCCGCACACGTCCACCACGAAGCGGCGCAGCAGCGCCTGGCCCTGCAGGGTGTGGGTCACTTCCGGGTGGAACTGCACGCCGTACCAGCGCTTTTCTTCGTTGGCCATGGCAGCCACCGGAATGCGGTCGGTGGTGGCGGTGATGGTGAAGCCCGGCGGTGCGACGGAGACGTGGTCGCCGTGGCTCATCCAGACATTCAGCTTCGGCTCGCCGCCGTGGTCGCTCAGGCCCTTGAACAGCGCATCGGGGTTGATCACGTTCACTTCGGCGTGGCCGAACTCGCGCTGATCCGCTGCTTCGGTAGCACCGCCCAGCTGCGCGGCCAGGGTCTGCATGCCGTAGCAGATGCCGAAGATCGGCAGGCCGCTGTCGAACACTTCCTGCGGCGCGGCGGGGGCACCCGGCAGCGTGGTCGATTCCGGGCCACCGGACAGGATGATGCCCTTGGCACCGAACGCCGCGATCTCGGCCGGGTTGTGGTCCCACGCCCAGATTTCGCAGTAGACGCCCAGCTCGCGGATGCGGCGGGCGATCAGCTGCGTGTACTGCGCGCCGAAATCGAGGATGAGGATCTTGTCGTTATGGATGTTGGTCATGGTGCCGTTCCAGTGGTGTTTTTCGCAGTGCCCGGCGCTTCAAGGCTCTGCGTCAGCGTGGCGATGAACGCCTCGCGTTGTTGAATATGTGAGGGGTCTTCCTCGTCCCAGCGCAGCATCAGCAGGCCCTGTGGCGCCTGCCGGTTGTTGGGGTCAGCGCGCGGCAGATCCGCGACTTCCTGCACTTCGGTGCCGGGCACGAAACGCCGTTGCAGGGCGCGCATGGGGTAGCCGGATTGTTCGGGGTCGCCCCATGCGACGAAGCGCACGTTCATCCGGCTCGGCTCCAGCGGCCCCAGCTCTGCGATCACCCTGGGATCTTCAAAGAGGTGGCCCAGTCCGGTAACGCACTGCAGGATCACCTGCAGCGGGCGCACACCCGTGCCCTTCAGCAGCCAGCGCTGCTCGCCGGCGGCCTCCATGTGCCAGCCTTCCGGCAGGGAGAATGAATTCTGGCACTTCTGCACGTCCTGCAATTGCGAAACCGCCGCGCCCGGAGACCCGGAGCGCGGCGGCGGTTCGGACACCGAACAGCCTGCCATCAGCAGGCTGCCCGTAATCGCAAGAGCAGTTCGCAAGCGCATCAGGCGCGGTAGTTCGGCGGCTCTTTGGTGATGGTCACGTCGTGGACGTGGCTCTCACGCTGGCCGGCGCCGCTGATCTTCACGAACTTGGGCTTGCTGCGCATGTCTTCGATGGTGGCGCAGCCCACGTAGCCCATGGTGGCGCGCAGGCCGCCCATCAGCTGGTGGATGATGCCTCCCACCGGGCCGCGGTACGGAACCCGGCCTTCAATGCCTTCCGGCACCAGCTTGTCGGCGGTGGCGGCGTCCTGGAAGTAGCGGTCCTTCGACCCCTTTTCCATGGCAGCCAGCGAACCCATGCCGCGGTAGCTCTTGTACGAACGGCCCTGGTACAGCTCGGTCTCGCCCGGCGATTCCTCGGTACCGGCCAGCAGGCCACCGACCATGATGGTCGAGGCACCGGCGGCCAGCGCCTTGCCGATGTCGCCCGAGTAGCGGATACCACCGTCGGCGATCAGCGGGATGCGGTCCTGCAGCGCTTCGGCCACCAGGTCGATGGCGGTGACCTGCGGCACGCCGACGCCGGCGACGACGCGGGTAGTGCAGATCGAGCCCGGGCCGATGCCGACCTTCACTGCGTCCGCGCCGCTGTCCAGCAGCGCCAGTGCGGCTTCGCCGGTGCAGATGTTGCCACCGATGACCTGCACGTTCGGGAAGTTCTTCTTGACCCAGCTGACGCGGTCCAGCACGCCCTGCGAGTGGCCGTGCGCGGTATCCACCACGATCACGTCCACGCCGGCGGCGACCAGCGCTTCCACGCGGCGATCGGTATCGCCACCCACGCCGACGGCAGCGCCGACCAGCAGGCGGGTCGACAGGTCCTTGGCAGCGTTCGGGAAGTCGGTGTTCTTCTGGATGTCCTTGACGGTGATCAGGCCACGCAGTTCGAACGAATCATTGACCACCAGCACCTTTTCGATGCGGTTGCGGTGCAGCAGCTGCAGCACTTCATCAGACGCGGCGCCTTCCTTGACCGTGATCAGGCGATCCTTCTTGGTCATGATGTGGCGGACCGGGTCGTCCAGCTCGGTCTCGAAGCGCATGTCGCGGTGGGTCACGATGCCGGCCAGCTGGCCGTCGCTGCCCACCACCGGCACGCCGGAGATGTTGTGCGCCTGGGTCAGGGCCAGCACGTCGCGGATGGTGGTTTCCGGGCCGACGGTGATCGGGTCGCGGATGACACCGGCCTCGAACTTCTTGACCTTGGCCACTTCCGCGGCCTGCTGTTCCAGGCTGAGATTCTTGTGGATGATGCCCATGCCGCCGAGCTGGGCCATGGCGATGGCCAGGCGGGCTTCGGTGACGGTATCCATGGCTGCGGACAGGATCGGAAGCTTCAGCTTCAGGTCGCGAGTCAACCGCGTTTCGAGGTTGACGTCCTTGGGCAGGATGGTCGAGTGGGCGGGGACGAGCGAGACGTCGTCGTAAGTGAGTGCTTCAGCCTGGATGCGCAGCATCGGCATACCCGAGATGTGGGGAAGCGCGACATTTTACCCTGTTTTCGCGCCGCGTGGCAGGGGGTAGATGCGACGCAGTGTCGCGCGGGCGGTGATTGGTTCAGGGGGGGGGTGAAACCTGCCTCGGTGGGTGCGGACCGTTGGTCTGCACTACCTTCATACACCTGTGCACCGGCATTGTGCCGACCAACGGTCGGCACCCACCTTGACCTTGAGAGGATCACCTGGGCCAGCCCTGGGGCATCTTTGGTAGGTGCGGACCGTTGGTCCGCACTACCCTTCAGACACCTGTGCGCCAGCATTGTGCCGACCAACGGTCGGCACCCACCAGGAGCACATCTCGAGCAAATCTCGAGCAAATCTCGAGCACATCTCGAGCACATCTCGCGAGCAGACCCAAGGGCCAGATCCAGCCGCTTCAGGTGGGTGCGGACCGTTGGTCCGCACTTTCCCTCAGACACCTGAGAACAGCCCCAAGTGAGGTCAGCTCAGCGCTTCCGCGGCTTCCAGGGTGTTCTGCATCAACGTAGCCACGGTCATCGGGCCGACGCCACCCGGCACCGGGGTGATCCAGCTCGCCCGCTGGGCAGCGGCCTCAAATCCAACATCGCCCACCAGCCGGCCGTCGTCCAGCCGGTTGATACCCACATCGATCACCACCGCACCCGGCTTCACCCATTCGCCCGGCACGATGCCCGGGCGGCCTACCGCCACCACCAGGATGTCGGCGTTGCGCACGGCCTGTTCCAGCACGTCCTTGGGGGTGAACTTGTGGCAGCTGGTCACGGTGCAGCCGGCAATCAGCAGTTCCAGGCCCATCGGGCGGCCGACGTGGTTGCTGACGCCTACGATCGTGGCGTTGCGGCCGCGCACCGGCTGGTCGGTGTGGCCCAGCAGCGTGGTGATGCCACGCGGGGTGCACGGGCGCAGGCCGAACTCGCGCAGGGCCAGGTGGCCGACGTTTTCCGGGTGGAAGCCGTCCACGTCCTTGCGCGGGTCGATGCGCTGGATCAGCCGGCGCGCGTCGGGGATGCCCGGCAACGGCAGCTGGATCAGGATGCCGTTGATCTTCGGATCGGCGTTGAGCTGGTCGATCAGGTCGAGCAGCTCGGCTTCAGTGGTACCGGCCGGCAGATCGTAGTCGTGTGCCTCGATGCCGACCTTCTCGGCGGCACGGCGCTTGTTGCGCACGTACACGGTCGAGGCCGGGTCGCCACCGACCAGCACCACGGCCAAGCCCGGACGGCTGCCACCGGCGGCCACGCGGGCGTCGACGCGCACCTTCAGGCTGTCGAGCAGGTCCTCGGCGATACGGCGGCCATCGAGGATGCGGGCAGGATGCTGGGGGGCGGAATCGGTCATCGGAGGCAGGCGTGGGGCGGCGGGGACGCTATTGTCCCCGATTCAGGCCCCCTCGCCCACCGCCACACCACCGATCAGCCCGCCTTTGTAGAGCCGAGCCTACGCTCGGCTCCGCGCGCAGCGGGGGCCATCGCAATCTGGCCGAAGAGCAGCCGAGCACGGGCTCGGCTCTACTCTTCCTCTTCCGGCACATCCTGCGGGTTCAGCGTCTTGCTCTCGCGCTTCGGGGCCGTGAACGGCGTCGGCGTCGGTACGCCCTGCGGGCTGTTGCCGTAGATCATCCGCGCGCCGGCATTCAGACCACCACCGGCAATCTCCAGCTCGAAGCGCTCGGCATCGCGACGGCGGATCTCGGCGGCGATCTCCACCGCGTCATCCTCATCCGCGCCCAGCTCCACCAGCGCGGCCTGGCCGAACAGCACGGCCGATTCAAACGTCTCGCGGATCTGGAAATCGACGCCGGCATGGATCAACCGCAGCGAATGCTCACGGTCGAACGAGCGCACCATCAGCTTGGCCTGCGGGAACTCATGCGCCACCAGTTCAACAATGCGGTCGGCGGCCTCGGCCTTGTCCACGCACACTGCAATCGCGCGCGCAGTGGCCGCGCCCGAAGCATGCAGCACATCCAACCGCGTGCCATCGCCGTAATAGATCTTGAAACCGAACCGCGCCGCGCTCTGGATCATCTCCACATCGTTGTCGATGATGGTCACGTCCACGTCGCGCGCCAGCAGCGACTGGCTGGCAACCTGGCCGAAGCGGCCGAAGCCGATCAGCAGCACGCTGCCGGACAGGCCCTCGGCCTCGTCCACGCCGTCCATGTTCACCGTCGGCTTCGGCGCGATGCGCTTGTAGAGCAGCACCACCAGCGGGGTCAGCGCCATCGACAGCACCACCACCGCGGTGAAGTTGGCATTGATCTCCAGGTTGATCACGCCGGCCGATGCCGCGGCGGAGAACAACACGAAGGCGAACTCGCCGCCCTGCGCCATCAGCACGCCACGGTCCAGCGCCTGCGCGTGGTCGCTGCCCATGATGCGCGCGACCACGTAGATGCACAGCGCCTTGGCTGCCATCAGCGCCAGCACCAGGCCGAGGATCAGCTGCCAGTTGCCCGCCACCACGCCCAGGTCCAGCGCCATGCCCACGCTGAGGAAGAACAGGCCGAGCAGGATGCCGCGGAACGGTTCGATGTCCGCTTCGATCTGGTGGCGGAAGGTCGATTCGCTCAGCAGCACGCCGGCCAGGAACGCGCCCATCGCCATCGACAGGCCGGACAGCTGCATCAGCAGCGCCGCGCCCAGCACCACCAGCAGCGCGGCGGCAGTCATCACCTCGCGCGCCTTCGATTCGGCCAGCACGCGGAACAGCGGATTGAGCAGGAAGCGGCCAACCAGCACCAGGCCGACGATGGCACCGACGCCGATTGCCACCGACAGCCAGCGCGAACCCTCGCCATCGGCACTGCCCGCGCTCGGGCCCATCCAGGCTACCAGCGCCAGCAACGGCACGATCAGCAGGTCTTCGAACAGCAGGATGGAGACGATCTTCTGCCCCGACGGCAGCGCGATGTCACCGCGCTCGGCCAGCAGCTGCATCACCACCGCAGTGGAGGTGAGCACGAAGCCGGTGGCGCCGATGAAGGCCACCTGCCACGGCAGGCCGAACAGCTTGGCGATGCTGGTCAGCACCAGCGCACAGGTGACGATCTGCAGCGTGCCCAGCCCGAAGATTTCCTTGCGCAGGCTCCACAGGTGCGAGGGCCGCATTTCCAGGCCGATCACGAACAGGAACATCACCACGCCGAGTTCGGCGGTATGCAGGATGGCCTGCGGGTCGGAGAACCAGCCCAGCCCGAACGGTCCGATCGCCAGGCCAGCGGCGAAGTAGCCCAGCACCGAGCCCAGGCCGGCCCGGCGGAACAGAGGCACCATCACCACCGCCGCGCCCAACAGGGCGACGACCTTGACCAGCTCGCTGGTCGCTGCTTCTACCGCCATGCGGTGTGTTCCCCAAGATCCAGAATCGGGTTCAACAATAGAGCAATGCCGATGACGGCAATAGCACGCATGTTGCGCCGGATTGTCTTGGCGATGGAACGATGTAGAGAGTGAGCCCCGGCATCATCCCGAAACCATGCACATGCTTGGGTGGGCGCCATTACCTGTAGAGCCGAGCCCACGCTCGGCTGCTCTTCGTGCCGAGGCCAGAAGCAGCCGAGCATGGGCTCGGCTCTACAGTAGATCCACGCCATGCGTGGATGGACGCCCAGCCGTCATGCCCCGGTAGATCCACGCCACGCGTGGATGCCGCCCGGCCGGGTTCACCCGCCCCGGCAGAACGCGGCGTAATCGATATACCCCGGGAACGGCACGCCCGGCGCGCACACCGGGCACTGCGGGTCCGGCCGGATGCCGGTCTCGCGGAAGCGCATGCCCAGCGCATCGAAGCGCAGCAGGCGCCCGACCAGCGGCTCGCCGATGCCGAGCAGCAGCTTCAAGACCTCGGTGGCCTGCAGCACGCCGGCCAGGCCGGGCAGCACGCCCAGCACCCCCGCTTCGGAGCAATTGGGCGCAAATTCCGGCGGCGGCGGTTCCGGGAACAGGCAGCGGTAGCATGGCGCCACGCCCCGCTGGCGGCCGGCATCAAACACGCTTACCTGGCCATCAAAGCGCTCGATGGCGGCATACACCAGCGGCTTGGCGTGCTTGATGCAGGCGTCGTTGAGCAGGTAGCGCAGCGGGAAGTTGTCCGAGCCGTCCAGCACCACGTCCACGCCGTCCAGCAGCGCATCCACGTTCTCGGAGGTGACCCGCTCGGGCACGGCCTCGACCTCGATCGACGGGTTCAGTGCCAGCAGGCGCTCGCGCGCGGAATCGACCTTGAGCTGGCCGACGCTGGCTTCGGTATGCACGATCTGCCGATGCAGGTTGCTGCGCTCCACGCGGTCGTGGTCGGCGAAGCGCAGGTGCCCTACCCCCGCGGCGGCCAGGTAGAAGCCGGCCGGGGCACCCAGCCCGCCCGCGCCCAGCACCAGCACGCGCGACTGCTGCAACCGGCGCTGGCCGGCCTCGCCTACCTGTGGCAACAGCAGGTGCCGCGAATAACGGTCGTAGAAGTCGCGGTCGGCGGCACTGGCCAGCGGCTGCACCAGCGGCAGCGACTGCTCGCGCCAGGCCACGGTACCGCCCGTCACTGAAGCGACCTGGGCGTACCCGGCCTCCAGCAGGAACTGCGCGGCATCGGCCGAGCGCTTGCCGCTCTGGCAGATCAGCAGGATCTCCTGGTCGCGCCGCGGCAGATGCGCGGCCGGGTCGGCCTGCAGCTCGCCCTTGGCCACGCCGCGCGCGCCTTCGGCCATGCCACCGGCCCGTTCGTGCGCCTCGCGCACATCGATCAGCACGGCGCCGTGGGCCAGGCGCTCGCGCGCCAGCGCGGGGGAAAGCTCTTGGATGCTCATGGCCGCATTATCACGCACGTTGCACCGGCTCGCCTTGACCAGGATCTGTAGAGCCGAGCCTATGCTCGGCTGGCGCGCGGCGATGCGCGAAAAGCAGCCGAGCATAGGCTCGGCTCTACAGGTCCACCACAAGCGTAGCCCGGCGCTACCCGGTCTACCCGCGCCCGCCGTGCTGTTCCTGAAGAAGACCGATCAGCGCTTTCAGCCCGGGCGGCACATGCCGATGGCCCGGGTAGTACAGCGAGAGGCCAGGAAATTCAGGACACCAGTCCTCAAGCAGCCGCAGCAGGCGGCCATCGGCCAACGGCTCCAGCGCCAGATGCTCGGGAACGAAGGCGATGCCGATCCCTTCAATGGCCGCGTCGACCATCAATGGCTGGTCCGTCAGCGTGATCGGCCCGGAGACGTTCACCCGCTCGGTGGTGCCTTGGTGCTCGAACTCCCACCGGTAGATCGCCCCACTTTCGAAGCGGAAACGAATGCAGTCGTGCTGATGCAGATCCAGCGGCCGCAGCGGTCTGCCACGCGCCTGCAGGTACGCCGGCGAGGCCACCGCCGCGAAGCGCAGGGGGGCGGTCACCGCTATCGCGACCATGTCCTGGGGCACGGCTTCGGTCAGGCGTATACCCGCATCGAAACCCTCCGAAACGATATCGCCCAACCTGCCGTCACTGACGATGTCCAGGTGGACCTGCGGGTACTGGCGCAGGAACCGCGCAAGCACCGGCTTCAGCACGAGCCGTATGGCACCCTCACTGGCGTTGATGCGGACCGTGCCGCGCGGCGTGCCGGCTTCAGTGTCCACGGAATGCAGGGCCTCCTCGATCGAGGCCATGGCCGGCCGCAGTTTTTCCGCCAGGCGCTCCCCGGCGTCGGTCAGCGACACGCTGCGTGTGGTGCGATTGAACAGGCGCGCACCCAGCCGCTGCTCGAGCGCCTTGATCGCATGGCTGATCGCCGACGGCGTGATGTTCAGCTCTGCCGCAGCGCTGCGGAAGCTCCGATGTGCCGCCACCGCCAGGAACGCGGTGAAGGCGGTCAGATCCCCCCCGCTCGATTGTTGAATGCGACTCACCATACCGTGAAATATTGAAGCGATTGTCTTGATAGTCAACCGATTCTACGCTCCTGGGTGTCGGCGGGCACACACCCTCGGCGCTCACCCACCGGGACAGGATCAAGACGATGAAAACGATGAAAGCGGTTGTGATGACCGGGCCGAATGCACCGTGGCAGGTCCAGGACGTGCCGCTGCCCGTGATCGAACCGGGCCAGGTACTGGTCAAGGTCCACGCATCGGGCATGTGCTACACGGACGTGTGGGCAACCCAGGGCTATGGCGGCGACATCTACCCGCAGACACCGGGGCATGAAGTGGTCGGCGAGGTCGTGGAAGTGGGCGCGGGTGTGCACACGCGCCGGGTGGGTGATCGCGTGGGCACCTCATGGGTCCAATCCGCGTGCGGGCGCTGCCCCTACTGCCGCGAGAGCCGCCCCCTGTCCGGGCAGACCGCGATGAACTGCGATGCCCCCCGCACCACTGGCTTCGCCGCGCAGGGTGGACACGCACAGTACATCGCCATCTCCGCCGAAGGCACGGTACTGCTGCCTGACGGCCTCTCCTACGTGGACGCGGCACCGATGATGTGTGCCGGCTACACCACCTGGAGCGGGTTGCGCGATGCGGCGCCCCAGCCACGGGAGAAGATCGCGGTATTGGGTATCGGTGGACTGGGCCATGTCGCCCTGCAGCTGTCCAGGGCCTGTGGCTTCGAGACCATCGCCATCACCCATTCCGCAGACAAGCATGCGCTCGCCCAGCAGTTGGGCGCCGACAAGGTCGTGGCCAATGGCAAGGAGCTGAAGGCCATCGGCGGCGCCGACGTGCTGCTGGTGACCACCAATGAATTCAGCTCGGCCGAAGACGCGATGACCGGCCTGCGTGTCGACGGGCGCGTCGTGCTGTGCGGCCTGGACTTCAGCCAGCCCTTCTCGATCTCGTCTGAAGGTGTGCCGTTCCACATGATGCGCCAGCGCGTGATCGGCGCTACCCATGGTGGCCAGCACTACCTCAGCGAAGTGCTGCAGCTTGCCGCCGCCGGCAAGGTGAAGCCGATGGTCGAGACCTTTGATCTGGACCAGGCGACCGAGGCGTATGACCGCCTGTCGTCAGGAAGGATGAGGTTCCGTGGCGTGCTGTTGCCGTGGGGCCACGCCTGAGCAAGGCGGCCACCCATGCACCGCAACGAAAAAGGCGGCCCTCAGGCCGCCTTTTTCTGCATCACTTGCCCTTGACGTGCTTCATCAAGCGCCGCTTGGCCTTGACCTGCCGCTCGGTGAGGACGTTCTTCTTGCCCTCGTACGGGTTGGTACCCTCGCGGAAGATGAAGCTCACCGGTGTGCCGATCAGCTTGAAGCGCTTGCGGAAGAAGTTCTCCAGGTAGCGCTTGTACGACTCCTGCAGCTCCTTCAGGCGCGTGCCGTGCACGATGAAGGTCGGCGGGTTTGCGCCGGCCGGGTGCACGTAGCGCAGCTTGGAGACATGGCCGCGGATGGTCGGCGGCGGGTTGGTCTCGTAAGCCACTTCCAGCGCCTTGTTCACTTCGCTGGTGGTGAAGGTCTTGTTCGCCGATTCGTGCGCGCGGTGCACCGCACGGAACAGCTCACGCAGGCCCGAGCCATGCTTGGCCGAGATGCGCACGGACTCGGCCCACGGCACGAAGCCGAGCTTCAGCGACAGCATGGTTTCCGCCTGCTCGCGCTGGTACTCGGTCAGGCCATCCCACTTGTTGATGGCGATCACCAGCGCACGGCCGGCGTCGAGCACGGCGCCGAGCACGGTGGCGTCCTGGTCGGTCACGCCTTCGGTGGCGTCCAGCATCAGCACGGCCACCTGGCACTGCTCGATCGACTGCATGGTCTTGACCACCGAGAATTTCTCGACGACCTCGTCCACGCGCGAACGACGGCGCAGGCCAGCGGTGTCGATCAGGCGGTACTCGCGGCCGTCACGCTCCAGGTCCACCGCGATCGAGTCGCGGGTAGTGCCCGGCACGTCGGAGGCGATCATGCGCTCCTCGCCGAGAATGCGGTTGACCAGGGTCGACTTGCCCACGTTCGGGCGGCCGACGAAGGCGATGCGGATGCGGTTCGGATCGTTGTCCAGCTCTTCGCCGCTGCCTTCTTCCGGCAGGCGCTGGACCACTTCGTCCAGCAGGTCGTCCAGGCCCTGGCGGTGCGCAGCCGACACGGTCAGCATCTCGCCGAAACCGTAACGGGCGAACTCCGAACGCACGGTGTCCTCGTCGGTGCCGTCGATCTTGTTGATCAGCAGCAGCGTCGGGCGCGACAGCTTGCGCAGCCAGGCCAGGATCTCGTCGTCCATCGCCGACGTACCCTCACGGGCGTCAACCACGAACAGGATCAGGTCGGCTTCCGCCGCAGCGGCGCGGGCCTGGCGGGTGGTAGCCCCTGCCAGACCCTCTTCCTCTTCCGCGATACCGCCGGTATCCACGACGAGGAAATGGTTGTCCTCGTCGAGGCGGCAGACGCCGTAGTTGCGGTCGCGGGTGACGCCGGGCTGGTCATGGACCAGCGCGTCACGGGTGCGCGTAAGCGCATTGAAAATAGTCGACTTGCCGACATTCGGCCGTCCAACCAGGGCGACCAAAGGCAGCATCGCGATTACTCCAATTTTTAATTTGCCAACCGGAAGGCGGTCAGCTTGCCATCCACGTTCTGCACCAGCAGCACCCCGTCTACGACGATTGGCTGGGCCAGCAGGGCGTCACCGCCACTCTTTGCCCGTGCCGCCATCGCACCATCGGAGGTCTGCAACCAGTGCAGGTATCCCTTGTAGTCGCCGACCACGACGTAGTCGCCGTGCAGTGCCGGACCGGTCAGCGAGCGACGGGCCAGTGCGGTCTGCGACCACATCGCCGCACCGCTGGCCTTGTCCAGGCCGAACACGCCGCCCTTGTTGTCGGTGACGAACACATTGCCAGACGAGACCGCCACACCACCGGCACCGCCATGGTCGCGCGCCCACAGCGGGCGACCGGTCGGGCCTTCGATGGCCATCGTCTGGTTCTTGAAGCTGCTCACGAACAGGGTGTTGCCATCCAGCACCGGCGCGCCGTCGACATCAGCCATGCGCTCCAGCTCGGTACGGCCTTCACCGTTGCCCACGTTCTGTTCCCACAGGGTGCGGCCATCCTGCTGGGCCAGGGCGGCAACCGCGCCCTCGTCCTTGCCGATGAACAGCACGCCCGGGCCGGTCACCACCGGCGCGTTGCCACGCACGGTCAGTGCCGGCAGCTCGCTCGGGTTGAACCACTTCTGGGTGCCGTTGCCGGCATCGAACGCGGTGATGCGGCCGTCATTGCTGCGCACGTAGACCGCGCCCTGAGCGATGGCCGGCGCGGCGATGACTTCACCCGGAACACGGGCGCGCCACTTCTCGCTGCCGTCGTTGATGTCCAGGGCGATGACCTGGCCATCCAGCGTGCCGATCACGACCAGGTTCTCACCGACACCCGGGCCACCGGACAGGCGCAGCTTGGCCTTCTTCTTTTCCTTCTGCGGCTCCCAGGTCCAGACCTTCTTGCCGGTCTGCAGGTCGATGGCGTGCACGCCACCGGTGATCGCCGCAGCGAACACGTGGCCGTTGGCCACGGCCGGGCCCTGGCGCACGCCGATGCGGCGCTCGCCCTTGCCGAGGTTGACCGACCAAGCCTTGTTGACCTTCAGGGTCGGCTCGAACTTGACCAGCTCAGCCGGTTCCTGTGCCTTCTTCGCGGCCGCGTCCTTGCCGGCGAACCAGCCCTTCACGGTGCTGCAGCCGCTCAGGGCCATGCCCATCAGGAGCACGGTGGCGACGCGGGTGATCATGACCTTCTGACTCATCAAACCGACTCCGCAGGGGCGGCAACGGTGCCGCCGGCGTCCATAACCTTGGTTTCCAGCAGGCGCCGCTGCGGCGCTGCCACGTCCAGCGACTTCAGCGCTTTCTCGTACTGGCCCCGGGCGTCATCACGCTTGCCCTGCGCCATCAGCGCGTCGCCATGGATTTCCAGGCTGCTGCTGTCGGTGGCGCTGCCCAGCAGCTTGATCGCCTCGTCACTCTTGCCGGTGGCCACCAGCAGGCGGGCCACACGCTGGTCGACCACGCGTTGCAGGTCACCTTCGACCTTCACGCCGCGCAGGGTGGCCAGGGCTTCTTCGTTCTTGCCGGCGTCGACCTGGGCCTTGGCCAGCTGCAGCGCCGCGAGGTCGCCGTAGATGCTGGACGGGCCGGCTTCGAGCGCCTTGACCGCCTTGGAGGCGTCGTCGAGCTTGTTCTGCTGCAGGCCAACGAGCGCCTTCTGGTACTCGACATTGGCCGAGGCCAGCTTGCCGCCCTGATCCTTCTGGTACCACTGCCAGCCGGCAATGGCACCGATGGCGATGACTACGCCACCGAGGATGCTGGCGCCATTCTTCCGCAGCCAGCTGCGGACGCGTTCACTTTGTTCGTGCTCGTCGAGCAGATCGTCGATCGCCATGCGTACTCTCGCCCCGCCCATCGGGAGGGACCATTGGGATTAATCGAAGGTGGTGAAACCGCGCCTCAGTGCGAAACCGGGACTACGGAGCCTTCAGAGGATACCTGAAAGCGTGCCACGTTGGCTCGCTGGTAGGGGGTCAGATCGACGATAGCGCCGTTCTGCTGAACCTGGACCGCCGAGGCGTTGCCCAGGGTCACCCGGGTCACCTGGCCCGGCGTGAAGCTGCGGCTTTCGCCGGACTTGATCAGCGCCTTCTCGACGGTAGCGCCGTCCGGGCCGCCGATATCGACCCAGCTGTCGCCGCTGAACTGCATGTCCAGCGTGTTGGCGGCAGCCGCTGGCGCCGGGGCTGAACGCGGCACCGGGGCCAGCGAGGCCACGTACGGGGTGGCGGCCGGCTTGCTGGCCGGGGCGCTCGCCACTTCAGCCGGCGCCGAGGGCTCGACACCCGCAGCAGACGGGGTTACCGGCACGGCGGCCGGGATGGCGTCCAGCGAGGCGGTATTCGGCGACGGGGTGGCACTGCCATCGAAATGGCCACGGGTGGCGAACCACACCGGCACCGCCAGCACCGCGGTGATGCCGACATACAGCACGCGACGGCCGAGATTCTCGGCAATGCGGCGCGCACGCGGGGTATGGGTATGGCTGACCAGGGTGGGCGGAACCACCGGGCCGACCTGGGCCTGCTCCAGCAGCTCTCCCACGTCCACATCCAGAAGCCGCGCGTAGCTGCGCAGCTGGCCGCGCACGAACACCGGCGCGCCAAGCTTCTGCCATTGTTCTTCTTCCAGCGACCTGACCACCTGGACCGGCATGCGCAGGCGCGAGCCGACATCTTCGAGGGTCAGTCCGGCCGCCTCGCGGGCCTGGCGCAGGCGGCTGCCGCAGCCGGCCGCAGTCTCGAGAGCGCTCACAGTCTGGTCATCAATCACAATGCATCAACCCTGGAGTTAGGAGCCCGCTTCCTGCGGAAATTCCTGTCGAATCCGCTGAATATAGCGATCAGATGCCGCCCGATCACCCAGCCGCGCTTCGATTTGAGACGCAAGTTGTAACACGGAACGCGTTGCGGGTGCAGCCGCAATCCTACGTTCGGCGAAGGCCCGGGCCTCCATGTAGCGGCCCTGGCGGAAGCTGAGCTGGGCCATCGCCTCCAGCGCGACCGGGTTTCCCGGCAGCGTCGACAGCGCCGCGCGCAGGTCGCGCTCGGCACGTTCAAGCTGGCCAGCGTCCAGGGCACAGCCCCCGGCATTGGCCTGGGCCTCGGCCGGTGTGGCGTAGCCCGGTGCCTGCAGCGCACGATCGAACCAGGCCAGCGACTCGGCCGGCCGGCCCTGCTGGCACAGCCACGCGCCGTAATTGTTGAGGACGTCCCCGCGCTGCGGCGCCCGTTCGGCAGCCCTGCGGAAGCTTTCGCCGGCCTGCTGGGTACGGCCACGGCGCTCGTCGATGCCGGCCATCAGCACCAGCGCATCAGGCGATTCGGGTGCCAGCTTCAGCGCCTCGCGCGCCTTGCGTTCGGCCGCATCGAGGTTGCCGACCTGCATGTCGCGGGCGGCCAGTGCCAGCAGGTCCTGCAGGCGCACCTGACGCCGCACGTTGTCCGGATCGCGGACCGAGTAGACCGGCGCTTCGCTGGGGCCCAGCCTGGCCTTGGGTTGGGATTTGCAGCCGCCGACCGCAACGGCCAGCACGCCTGCGAGCAGAACCAGCCAGAGGCGGTCAGGCCGCGGCATCGCTCCCCTTCCCCGCCTGCAGCGTCTTGTTGAACTCCGCCTGGCGGCGGGTGCGGTCCATCACCTGGCCCTTGAGCTGGCCACAGGCAGCGTCGATGTCGTCGCCACGGGTGCGGCGGACCATGGTCAGCACGTTGCTGTCGAGCAGGATCTTCTGGAAGGCGCGGATATGCGCCTCTTCCGAGCGCTCGTAGCGGGTACCCGGGAACGGGTTGAACGGAATCAGGTTGACCTTGCCCGAATCCTTGGCCTGCACCGCGTTGTCGAACTGGCGCATCAGGCGGGCCAGCTCGCGGGCATGCTCGGGCTTGTCGTTGATGCCCTTCATCAGGGTGTATTCGAAGGTGACCGATTCGCGGCGCTTGTTGGCGCGCAGGTAGCGTGCGCACGAGGCCATCAGCTCGGCGATCGGGTACTTCTTGTTGAGCGGCACCAGGGTCTCGCGCAGCGCATCGTTCGGCGCATGCAGCGACACCGCCAGCGACACGTCGCTTTCGGCAGACAGGCGGTCGATCTGCGGGACCAGGCCGGAGGTCGACAGGGTCACGCGCTTGTTGGCCAGGCCGTAGCCCAGATCGTCGCGCATCACGCTCATGGCGCGCACGACGTTGTCGAAATTCATCAGTGGCTCGCCCATGCCCATCATCACCACGTTGGTGAGGCGGCGCATCTGGTGCGGCACGTTGCCCAGGTGGCGTGCGGCAACCCACACCTGGCCGATGATCTCGGCGGTGGTCAGGTTGCGGTTGAAGCCCTGGGTGGCGGTGGAGCAGAACGTGCAGTTCAGGCCGCAACCGACCTGCGAAGACACGCACAGCGTGCCGCGGGTCTTGTCCGGGATGTACACGGTCTCGATGGCGTTCTTGCCATCCACGCCCATCGCCAGCAGCCACTTGTGGGTGCCGTCGGCGGAGGGCTTGTCGAACACGATGTTGGGAACCAGCACCTCGGCATGGGCCTGCAGCTTGGCGCGCAGGACCTTGCCGAGGTCGGTCATTTCATCGAAGTCGGTGACGTAGCGATGGTGGATCCACTTCATCACCTGATGGGCACGGAACTTCTTTTCGCCAAGCACCTCGACGAAAAACTTCTCCAGGCCCGCGCGATCGAGGTCGAGCAGGTTCTGCTTGCCAGCCGTGGGTGCCGACTTCGGCAGCGGCTGGATGGCGGGGGACTGTACGACCTCGTTCACGGCATTACTCTCAGCGCGAGACGACTTCGGTGGCGGCGAAGAAGTAGGCGATTTCAATCGCGGCATTCTCGACCGAGTCCGAGCCGTGGGCGGCGTTGGCATCGATGGATTCGGCGAAGTCGGCGCGGATGGTGCCCGCAGCGGCTTCCTTCGGGTTGGTGGCGCCCAGCAGGTCGCGGTGGGCCAGGACGGCGTTCTCGCCTTCCAGGGCCTGGATCATCACCGGGCCGGAGATCATGAACTCGACCAGCGCGTTGAAGAACGGACGCTCGCGGTGCACGGCGTAGAAGCCTTCGGCTTCACGGCGCGACAGCTGCTTGTACTTGGCGGCCACGACCTTCAGGCCGGCCTTCTCGAAGCGGGCGTAGATTTCGCCGATGACGTTCTTGGCAACGGCGTCCGGCTTGATGATCGAAAGGGTGCGCTCCAGCGCCATGGGATGTCTCCAATGGAATCGGGCCGCTGATGGCCCGAAGGGTAACATGAAAAAAACCCGCGTCGGGACGCGGGCTTAGCCTGATAAACGTAGGCGAATTGTAAAAGATAACGTGGCCGGGTGGTAGAGGGCCGTGTGGCCCTGTAGTAGAGCCGAGCCCATGCTCGGCTGGCCTTTGGGCCGAAGAGCAGCCGAGCGCGGGCTCGGCTCTACAGGCTCAGGTCCACTCCATTCACCCACCTGAGTGAAATCTGACCGAGCCGGCCGATTTTGCTGCACTGCAAAATGCCATACGGTACCGTCTGGTTCTAGTATCAAACAATCGTTTGATTAAGGTCCGCCCATCGATGGCCAAGCCCGCCCACTTCTCGACCAAGGACCGGATCCTCGGCGCGGCCGAGGAGCTGTTCGCCCAGCACGGCTTCGCCGGCACCTCGCTGCGGCAGGTGACCAGCCAGGCCGACGTCAACATCGCCGCGGTCAACTACCACTTCGGTTCCAAGGAAAACCTGGTCAACGAGGTCTTCCGCCGCCGCATGGACGAGATGACCGGTGCCCGCCTGTCGCAGCTGGAGCGGGCCCGCAGCGAACACCCCGGTGAACTGCGCCCGGTGCTGGCCGCCTTCGTCGAACCGGCGCTGGCGCTGGCCCAGGACCGCCAGAACGGCGGCGCCTTCGTGCGCGTGATCGCCCGCGCCTATGCCGAGAAGAACGACAACCTGCGCAAGTTCCTGTCTGACCACTACGGCCACGTGCTGCGTGCGTTCGGCAAGGCCATCGGCGAGTGCGTGCCCGGCCTGAGCAAGGAAGAGCTGTACTGGCGCCTGGACTTCCTGGCCGGCTCGCTCACCTATGCCATGGCCGACTTCGGGCTGATCAAGCGTCCCGCCGGTGTCACCGAAGCGGCGCATCGTGCCCATGCCGCCCACGAACTGATCCATTTCGCCGAAGCCGGGTTCCGCGCCGCCGCACGCGCCAGCGCCCTGCCCGCTTCCCTTTGATTCCACCCAGTAACTGCTGACCAACAAAGGCCCTACACCATGTCCAATTCCCTGCTAGTCCGCCGCGCCGCCGTGCTGGGTGCCGGCGTCATGGGTGCCCAGATCGCCGCTCACCTCACCAACGCTGGCGTCGACACCGTGCTGTTCGACCTGCCCGCCAAGGAAGGTCCGGCCGATGGCATCGTGCTGAAGGCGATCGCCAACCTGGGCAAGCTGAGCCCGGCGCCGCTGGCCAGCAAGTCGCTGGCCGAAGCCATCACCCCGGCCAACTACGAGTCCGGCCTGGAGCAGCTGAAGGGCTGCGACCTGATCATCGAGGCCATCGCCGAGCGCATGGACTGGAAGCAGGACCTGTACAAGAAGATCGCGCCGTTCGTGGCCGACCACGCCGTGCTGGCCTCCAACACCTCGGGCCTGGGCATCAACAAGCTGGCCGACGTGCTGCCCGAGCAGCTGCGCCACCGCTTCTGCGGCGTGCACTTCTTCAACCCGCCGCGCTACATGCACCTGGCCGAGCTGATTCCGGCCACCACCACCGACGCCAGCGTGCTGGAAGGCCTGGAAGCATTCCTGGTCACCACTCTGGGCAAGGGCGTGGTGTACGCCAAGGACACCCCGAACTTCATCGGCAACCGCATCGGCGTGTTCTCGATCCTGTCCACCATCCACCACACCCAGCAGTTCGGCCTGGGCTTCGATGAAGTGGACGGCCTGACCGGCCCGCTGGTCGGTCGCCCGAAGTCGGCCACCTACCGCACCTCCGACGTGGTCGGCCTGGACACCATGGCCCACGTCATCAAGACCATGGGCGACACCCTGCCGAATGACCCGTGGCATGAGTTCTTCAAGTCGCCGAAGTGGCTGGACGCGCTGATTTCCAAGGGCGCGCTGGGCCAGAAGACCGGCGCCGGCATCTTCCGCAAGGTCGGCAAGGACATCGTGGTGCTGGACCTGGAGAAGCAGGACTACCGCCCGGCCGATCGCGCTGCCGCGCCGGAAGTGGTCGAGATCCTGAAGATCAAGAACCCGGCCGAGAAGTTCGCCAAGCTGCGCGAAAGCCAGCACCCGCAGGCGCAGTTCCTGTGGGCGACCTTCCGCGACCTGTTCCACTACAGCGCCTACCACCTGGCCGACATCGCCGAGACCGCGCGCGACGTCGACCTGGCCATCCGCTGGGGCTACGGCTGGTCGCTGGGCCCGTTCGAAACCTGGCAGGCCGCCGGCTGGAAGCAGGTGGCACAGTGGATCGCCGATGACATCGTGGCCGGCAAGAGCATGAGCAACGCCCCGCTGCCGGACTGGGTGTTCGATGGCCGCGACGGCGTGCATGCCGCCGAGGGCAGCTACAGCCCGTCGCGGAACGCCAAGCTGCCGCGCTCGTCGCTGCCGGTGTACCAGCGCCAGCGCTTCCCGGATCCGCTGCTGGGCGAGACGTTCGCGCCGGGCGAGACCGTGTTCGAGAACGACGGCCTGCGCATGTGGCACGACGGTGATGGCATCGCCGTGGTCAGCTTCAAGACCAAGATGAACACCGTGTCCGACCAGGTGCTGGACGGCCTGCAGGAATGCGTCAGCCGCGCCGAGAAGGACTTCCAGGGCCTGGTGATCTGGCAGCAGAAGGAGCCCTTCTCTGCCGGTGCCGATCTGGCCGGTGCACTGGTCCTGCTGCAGGCCGGCAAGGTCGACCAGTTCGAAGAGATGGTCGCCAACTTCCAGCGCACCAGCCAGCGCATCAAGTACTCGCTGGTGCCGGTGGTTGCCGCCGTGCGCGGCCTGGCGCTGGGTGGCGGCTGCGAGTTCCAGATGCACAGCGCCAAGACCGTGGCCTTCCTGGAAAGCTACATCGGCCTGGTCGAAGCCGGCGTCGGCCTGCTGCCGGCCGGTGGTGGCCTGAAGGAACTGGCCGTGCGCGCCTCGCAGGCCGCGGGCCCGGGCGGTGACGTGTTCGCCGAACTGAAGAAGACCTTCGAGACCGTGGCGATGGCCAAGGTGTCCAACTCGGCGGTCAACGCCAAGGAACTGGGCCTGCTGCGCAGCACCGACAAGGTGGTGTTCAACAGCTACGAGGCCCTGCACATCGCCAAGGCCGAAGCTCGCGCTCTGGCCGAAGCGGGCTACCGTCCGCCGCTGCCGGCACGCCGCATCCAGGTGGCCGGTGACGTGGGTATCGCCACCTTCAAGATGATGCTGGTCAACATGCTGGAAGGCCGCTTCATCAGCCCGTACGACTACGAGATCGCCGAGCGCATCGCCACCGTGCTGTGCGGCGGCAAGGTCGACCGCGGCACCCTGGTGGACGAAGAGTGGCTGCTGACCCTGGAGCGCAAGCACTTCGTCGAACTGGCCCAGCAGGAAAAGACCCAGGCCCGCATCGCGCACATGCTGAAGACCGGCAAGCCGCTGCGTAACTGATCGCCATCCCTGCTTTTGGTGGGTGCCCACCTTGGTGGGCACTCCCTCTGCCCCGGTGGGTGCCGACCGTTGGTCGGCACTCCGGCTAAAAAAATCGAGAGATCACTGCAATGACCAAGCAAATCCAGGACGCCTACATCGTCGCCGCCACCCGCACCCCGGTCGGCAAGGCGCCCAAGGGCATGTTCCGCAACACCCGCCCCGACGACATGCTCGCCCACGTGCTGCGCAGCGTCGTCGCCCAGGCACCGGGCGTGGACGTCAATCGCATCGATGACGCAATCATCGGCTGCGCCATGCCGGAAGCCGAGCAGGGCATGAACGTCGCCCGCATCGGCGTGCTGCTGGCCGGCCTGCCGAACACCATCGCCGCACAGACCGTGAACCGCTTCTGCTCCTCCGGCCTGCAGGCCGTGGCGCAGGCTGCCGACGCGATCCGCCTGGGCAACGCCGACCTGATGCTGGCCGGTGGCACCGAGTCGATGTCGATGGTGCCGATGATGGGCAACAAGATCGCCATGGCACCGAGCGTGTTCGACAACGACCACGTGGCCATCGCCTACGGCATGGGCATCACCGCCGAGAAGGTGGCCGAAGAGTGGAAGGTCTCGCGCGAAGACCAGGACGCCTTCGCCCTCGCCTCGCACCAGAAGGCCATGGCGGCGATCCAGAACGGCGAGTTCAAGGACGAGATCAGCCCGTACGAGATCGTCTCGCACCTGCCGGACCTGGCCGATGGCCAGCGCATCATCACCCGCAACAAGATCGCCGACACCGACGAAGGCCCGCGCCCGGACTCCTCCGCCGAAGGCCTGGCCAAGCTGCGCCCGGTGTTCCGCAACGGCCAGTTCGGCGGCACCGTCACCGCCGGTAACTCCTCGCAGATGAGCGACGGCGCCGGTGCCGTGCTGTTGGCCTCCGAACAGGCGATCAAGGACTACGGCCTGACCCCGCTGGCCCGTTTCGTCAGCTTCTCGGTGGCCGGCGTGCGCCCGGAAGTGATGGGCATCGGCCCGATCGCCGCGATCCCGAAGGCACTGAAGCAGGCCGGCCTGACCCAGGACCAGCTGGACTGGATTGAACTGAACGAAGCCTTCGCCGCGCAGTCGCTGGCGGTGATCCGCGATTGCGGCCTGGACCCGGGCAAGGTCAACCCGCTGGGCGGCGCGATCGCCCTGGGCCACCCGCTGGGTGCAACCGGTGCGATCCGTACCGCAACCCTGCTGCACGGCCTGCGCCGTCGCCAGCAGAAGTACGGCATGGTGACGATGTGCATCGGCACCGGCATGGGCGCGGCGGGTATTTTCGAGGCGCTGTAAGGTTCAAAGCGTTGCCGGCTGATTGTTGGTTGGCTGTGGGGCCCGGGTGAGTGAGGCTGCCCGGGACACGCCGTAAACCCGTCCCTGGGGGCTTGGCAGCGGCATCCATGCCGCTGACAGTCCCGGTCAGCCTCACCCACCCGCGCCACCCAACATTCCGCGCGGCGGAGGGATGAGCAAAGGCAGGGTCAAAGGCTGGGGTCAGAGCCCTTTGCTACGCAAAGGGCTCTGACCCCAACAATCAAAAAAGGCAGCCATAGGCTGCCTTTTTTTGATTGTGCTTCTGCCTTTGATTCCGCCCTTCCCGTCCGCGCCCGCAGGAAACTGTCGAGAGGCGTGGGCAGGCCGCTGCAGGACCGTTGGCGCCATGGATGGCGCCATCGAGCCCCCAGGGATGGGTTTACGGCGTGTCCTGCAGCGGCCTGCCCGCGCCTCCCCCACTTTGGCAGGAAGGCGCTGACGGAGCGCTTGATAAAACCTTATTCCGCCAACATCGCCGTCAGCTTCTCCCGCGCCGGCCCTGCCAGCTTCGGGTTATCCAACGCGAAACGGATCGTCGCTTCCACCAGCCCCAGATGCGTGCCGCAGTCGAAGCGGGTGCCCTCGAAACGGTAGGCATCAACCTCTTCGGTCTTCAGCAGCTGCGCGATCGCGTCGGTCAGCTGGATCTCGCCACCGGCACCGCTGCCGGTCTGCTCCAGCAGCTCGAAGATCTTCGGGCTCAGCACATAACGGCCGACCACCGCCAGGTCGCTCGGCGCGTCCTCCGGCTTCGGCTTCTCCACGATCTGCGAAATGCGACCCTTGCGGCCGTCGAACGCGTCAGTGGCCACGATGCCGTAGCTGGCAGTCTTGTCGTGCGGCACGTCTTCAACGGCGATCACGCTGGCACCACTGGCCTCGTTGAGGTCGGCCATCTGCTTCAGTGCGCCGTCGCCGCGGTTCCAGATCAGGTCATCCGGCAGCAGCACCGCGAACGGCTCGTCGCCGATCACGGCCTTGGCGCACAGCACCGCATGGCCCAGGCCCAGGGCCTCGGCCTGGGTCACGAAGATCGCGCGCACGCCATTGGGCAGCACATGGCGGATCATCTCCAGCTGCTCCTGCTTACCGGCGCGCTCGAGCTTCTGCTCCAGTTCGTAGGCCTTGTCGAAGTAGTCGGCCACGGCATGCTTGTAGCGGTTGGTGATGAACACCAGGGTGTCGCAACCGGCTTCGATCGCTTCATCGACCGCGTACTGGATCAGCGGACGATCAATGATCGGCAACATTTCCTTCGGAACCGTCTTGGTTGCCGGTAAAAAGCGCGTCCCGAGCCCTGCCACTGGAAAAACTGCCTTGCGAATTCGCTTGCTCATTGGTGCCTGTTGGCCTCACGTGCCGGAAAAGGCACGACTTTAGCGGATGAAATGTAAGCATCCTGTTCGATGGGAGAAAACTCCGGCATCGTCGCGAACAGGATCTCCTGGATGCTGGTGGTGTCGTAACCAGCCACGGCATCGCGCAGGCGTGGAACATTGCCCAACACCAGATCACGCGAGAACGTGCGTACACCGGCCTCGAGAATCTTCGGATGCGCGGTGGAACGGTAGTCCTCGTCCGAATAGAACAGCGTCTCGTGCAGCTTCTCGCCCGGACGCAGCCCGGTGTAGATGATCGGAATGTCCTTGTACGGCTGCTTGCCGGCCAGGCGGATCATCTGCTCGGCCAGCACGCGGATCGGCACCGGCTCGCCCATGTCGAGCGTATAGATCGCACCGTGCGACGCCGAAGCGGCCGCCTGCAGGATCAGCTGGCAGGCCTCCGGGATGGTCATGAAGTAGCGACTGACCTCCGGATCGGTGACGGTCACCGGCCCGCCACGCAGGATCTGTTCGCGGAACAACGGCACCACGCTGCCAGCCGAGGCCAGCACGTTGCCGAAGCGCACCGTGACGAAACGGGTATGCGTGGACTTCTGGTCCAGGCTCTGGCAGATCATCTCCGCATAGCGCTTGCTGGCGCCCAGCGCATTGACCGGGTCGACCGCCTTGTCGGTGGAGATGAACACGAAATGCTCCACGTGTGCCTCCAGGCAGGCGCGGGCCACGTTCTCGGTAGCCAGGATGTTGTTGCGCACCGCTTCGCGCAGCTGCCGCTCCAGCACCGGCACATGCTTGTAGGCGGCGGCATGGAAGGCGGTGTCGACGGGGTGCAGCGACAGGGCGTGGCGGATCACCGCCGGGTCACCGCAGTCGCCCAGCACCGCTTCGACCTCGACATCCGGAAAGCTGCGCCGCAGCTCGCCCTCGATGGTCAGCAGCAGCAGTTCGCTGATCTCGAGCAGGATGATGCGGCCGGCGCCGTGACGCGCGCACTGGCGGCACAGCTCGGAGCCGATCGAACCACCGGCGCCGGTGACCATCACCGTACGCCCGCCCAACCAGCCACGGATCAGGTTCCAGTCCGGCATGATCGGCTTGCGGCCGAGCAGGTCCTCGATCGCCACTTCCTTCAACTGCCCGGGCAGCGACTGGCCCTGCAGGATATCGCTGAGCTTGGGCACGGTGCGGAACGGCACGCCGGTGCTTTCGCAGATGGCGACGATGCGCTGCATGCCCGCAGCGTCCAGCGACGGAATGGCGATCACCAGCAGCTTGGCCGCAGTCTCGCGGACCACTGTCGGCGCATCGTCCAGGGTGCCGAGGATCGGCAGGCCCTGCAGCTTGGCACCGCGCAGGTGCGGCGCGTCGTCCAGCAGGCCGACCGGCTCGAAATTGCCTGAACGGCGCAGGTCGCGGACCAGGGTCTCGGCGGCCTGGCCGGCACCCAGGATCAGCACGCGACGCGCGGACGAGTCCGACTGCAGCGCCTGATAGTCCTTCCAGGCCCGGTACAGCAGGCGCGGCGCGCCCAGCAGCGCCGACAGCGCGAACGGATAGATCACCAGCACCGACATCGGCACGCCGTCGAAGCGCTTCCACATCAGCACCAGCACGATGGCGACCATGCCGATGAAGCTGGCCTTGAAGATGTTCAGCAGGTCGCTGACGCTGGCGAACCGCCACAGGCCGCGATAGAGCCCCACGCGCCAGAACACCATGCCCTGCAGCAGCAGCACCAGCGTGGTGTCGACATTCCAGAGTGGGAGCTCGGGGGCGTTGGCCAGGATCGAGTACCGCCCCGCGTGGAGCAGCTGCCAGCACGCCCAGACCATGAACAGGTCATGGCAGACGATGGCCGAACGCGGCATCAGGCCGAGGATTCTGTCCCGCCAGGGTGAAGCCATAAGTCAGGTATTTCCTTTTGGGTGGCGCAATCCATTGCGCAGGAGGAGCCAGAGGACGCTCAGCGCGGTGAACCACGCGATCGCCACGGCAGCCTCCCACCTCGGCTGCAAATTGGAGCAGACATTAAGCACTGTAATACTGAACAGGCCCAAAGCAAAGTACATCCCTGTTACCTGGGCGTGACTGGCTCCTGCCTGCACCGCGCGCTGGTAAACGTGCTGGGTATGGGGTTCCATCCAGCGTTGTCCGGAAATGATGCGCGCCAGCAGTGTGAAGCCCGCGTCCACAAGGAAGGGCGATGCCGACACCAGCAGCAGGATCCAGTGGATGTCGGTCTTTACGCTGGCCAGTGCCAGCACTGCCGCCACCGCGTAGCCCAGCGCGCCACTTCCGACATCGCCCATGAAGATCCGGGCCCGCGGGAAGTTGAACGGCAGGAAGCCAAGGCAGGCCAGGCCCAACGCGACCGCCGCCAGCGAGTACGGCCAAGGCAGCAGCGGCGCCAGCCCCAGCGCGACCACGATGGCCTGGCTGGCGGCGATGCCGTTGATCCCATCCATGAAATTCCAGATGTTGATCAGCGAGGCAGTGAACAGCAGAACCAGTACGGCCAGCAGCCAGCTGCCGCCATGGACCTTGACCAGCGCGGCCAGCAGCGCGGCGGCGATGAAGTGCACCATCAGGCGGCGCATGGCCGGAAGCGGCCGGTGGTCGTCCCACCAGCCGATACCCGCCACCAGCGCCAGGCCAAGGCCGGCGACCAACAGGCTCGGACGCGCTTCGGGCCAGGCCCACATGGCAGCACCGGCGGTCACCAGCAGGCTGATGACGATGGCGATGCCGCCGCCACGCGGGGTCGCCACGCTATGACTGCGGCGTTCGCCCGGCTGGTCAAACAGTTGCCGGCGCAGCGCGTAGCCCCGCGCTGCCCAGGTCAGTGCCGCACTCAGCAGGGCCAGACCCAGCAGCGCGCCCATCACGAGCCACGGCATGGATCAGAGCACCGCGTAGTTCAGCAGCGGCTTGACCGTACCCCACTCCTTGCAGCTCGGGCACTGCCAGTGGTGGGTGCGCGCACCGAAACCACAACGGGTGCAGCGATAGGCCGGATTGCGCACCAGCAACTGGTCGGTGATGTGCTTGAGGTCGTGCAGGGTCGCCGTGGAATCGGCACCTTCAGCCAGGGTCAGGTCGATCAGCGCGGACTCGCCACGCACCGACGGACGATCCTTGAGCTGGCGGCCCAGGTAGGCACGGGCCGGGGCCACGCCCTCCTGCTCTTCCATCAGACGGGTCAGCGCCAGCACCGGGGCAATGCCACGGTAATGCTCGGTCATCTCCGACAGGAAGGCGCGCGCGCCGGCCAGATCGCCCACCTTGCGGTAGTTCTGCATCAGCGCCGGCAGCAGCTCCGGCAGATACTCCGGATCGTTGCGCGCCGCGCGCTCGAAGGCGCGCACGGCCGCTTCCGGATTGCCGGCATCGGTTTCCAGGCGGCCTTCAATGATGCCGGCACGGACCGACATCGCATCGGCCTGGTAGGCCCGGGCAATCGCTGCCCTCGCCTCTTCCAGCTTGCCGGCACCGCGGAAGCGTTCGGCCAGTTCGCATTCGAACTGCCCGATCAGCTTGCCCATCGGCTCGCCGGTGACATCCTCGAAACGGGTGGCGTTGTCGATCGCCTTTTCCCAGTCGCGCTCGGCCTGGTAGATGCCGATCAGGTGCTTGAGTGCCTGCGGGGCACGCTGGTCCAGCTGGGCCAGTTCGGTGAACACGGTTTCGGCGCGGTCCAGCAGGCCGGACTTCATGTAGTCCTCGCCCAGCGCCAGCAGCGCCTGCACGCGTTGCGCATCGCTGAGGTCGTGGCGGTTGACCAGGCCCTGATGCAGGCGGATGGCGCGGTCGACTTCGCCGCGGCGACGGAACAGATGGCCCAGCGCGACCTGGGTCTCGAAGGTTTCCTTGTCCAGCTCGGCGATGTGCAGGAACAGCTCGATGGCCTTGTCCGGCTGCTCGTTGAGCAGGTAGTTCAGGCCACGGAAATAGGTGCTCGACAGGCGGCTGACCTGGCTGTCACCGTGGCGTTGACCACCACGCCGTCCGATCACCCACCCGGCCAGTGCGGCCAGCGGAACGAACAGGAAGAACCAGAACCACTCGGTGACGAAATCCATCTTCGATCAGCGTCCATCAAAAGATTGGGGGGAAGCAACCGGTGCCGGCGTGGCGACAGCGGACTTGTTGGCGCGGCGCAACTGGCTGTAGAGCGGAATGACCACGCTCACCAGCACCAGGCCAGCGCCGACGATGACACCCACCAGCAGCGCGGCGATCAGGGCCACGCCCACCGAGGTGTGCAGTTGGGTAAACAGCAGGTTGATCGACATCGCGGTCATGTTGACCGCACCGATGATCAATCCAAGGATCAGTACCGCCAGCAGGACCAGCAGACGAAAAACCTTCATGCGACAGCTCCAGTGGCAGGAGTCCGTAGCTTATCCGACTCGCGGCTGGATTCGCACGCGGTGGCGCGACGGCAGGCTCAGGCCGGATCGGCGTCCAGCGGCAGCACACTGCTGACCCGCTCGCGCAGTTCCTTGCCCGGCTTGAAATGGGGGACATGCTTGCCCGGCAGGGCAACCGATTCGCCGGTCTTCGGGTTGCGACCCAGGCGCGGCGGACGATAGTGCAGCGAGAAGCTGCCAAAACCACGGATTTCGATGCGATCCCCGGCGGACAGCGATCCGCCCATCATTTCCAGCAACGACTTCACCGCCAGATCGACATCATCGGCCTTCAGGTGCGCCTGGCGGCGCGCAAGGATTTCGATCAGTTCGGATTTGGTCATTACCGGCTCACATCAGGGGTATCCCAGCCTGAAACGGCCCGGGCAATGCCCGGGCCGTCCAGGAAACAACGAACAGCGTAAGGCCGATTACTCGGACTTGTTGCCGTTCAGCTGTGCACGCAGCAGCGCGCCCAGCTGGGTGGTGCCGCTGGAAGCCGAAGAGGACTGGTATTCCTCCAGCACTTCGCGCATTTCAGCGTCGTCCTTGGCCTTGATCGACAGCTGCAGGGTACGGCCCTTGCGGTCCATGCCCACGAACTTGGCTTCGACCTTGTCGCCGACCTTCAGGTGCTGGGTGGCGTCGTCAACGCGCTCGTTGGCGATGTCGCGGGCCGAGACGTAACCTTCGATGCCGTCAGCCAGCTCGATGATCGCGCCCTTGGCGTCGACTTCCTTCACCACGCCTTCGACCTTGGAGCCCTTCGGATTGGCAGCCATGTACTGGCCGAACGGATCCTGCTCCAGCTGCTTCACGCCCAGGGAGATGCGCTCGCGCTCCGGATCGACAGCCAGGACGACGGCGTCCAGGGTATCGCCCTTCTTGAAGTTGCGAACGACGTCTTCGCCGGTGGTGTTCCAGCTGATGTCGGACAGGTGGACCAGGCCGTCGATGCCGCCGTCCAGGCCGATGAAGATGCCGAAGTCGGTGATCGACTTGATCTGGCCCGACACCTTGTCACCCTTCTTGTGGGTGGCAGCGAAGGTTTCCCACGGATTGGCGGCAACCTGCTTCATGCCCAGCGAGATACGGCGACGCTCTTCATCGACGTCCAGCACCATCACTTCGACTTCATCACCAACCTGGACAACCTTGGACGGGTTGACGTTCTTGTTGGTCCAATCCATCTCGGAGACGTGCACCAGGCCTTCGACGCCCGGCTCGATCTCAACGAACGCACCGTAATCGGTGACGTTGGAGACCTTACCGAAGACGCGGCTGTTGGCCGGGTAACGACGGCCGATGTTGTCCCACGGATCCTCGCCCAGCTGCTTCAGGCCCAGCGAAACGCGGTTGCGCTCGCGGTCGAACTTCAGCACGCGGACGTCCAGCTCGTCGCCGACGTTCACGACTTCCGACGGGTGACGCACGCGCTTCCACGCCATGTCGGTGATGTGCAGCAGGCCGTCGATACCGCCCAGGTCCACGAACGCGCCGTAATCGGTCAGGTTCTTGACGACACCCTTCAGGATCGCGCCTTCCTGCAGCTTGTCCATCAGCTGCTCGCGCTCTTCCGAGTGCTCGCTTTCGACGACAGCGCGGCGCGAGACCACGACGTTGTTACGCTTGCGGTCCAGCTTGATGAGCTTGAACTCGAGTTCCTTGCCTTCCAGGTAGGCCGGATCGCGCACCGGGCGCACATCGACCAGGGAACCCGGCAGGAAGGCGCGGACATCCTTGATGTCCACGGTGAAACCACCCTTGACCTTGCCGCTGATGCGGCCGGTGATGGTTTCGTTCTTTTCCAACGCTTCTTCCAGCTCGTCCCACACCATCGCGCGCTTGGCCTTCTCGCGCGACAGGACGGTTTCGCCGAAGCCGTTCTCGATCGAGTCGAGGGCGACCTTGACGATGTCGCCTTCGGCGACGTCGATTTCGCCAGCGTCGTTACGGAACTGTTCGATCGGCACGATGCCTTCGGACTTCAGGCCAGCGTTGATCACCACGACGTCGCCGCGGACTTCAACAACGGTACCGCTGACGATGGCGCCCGGCTTCAGCTTGGCCAGGTTGGCCTGGCTGGCTTCAAACAGTTCGGCAAATGATTCGGTCATTAGATTTACTCTGTTGGACACATGGGTCGGTGGCGTCCCCTTCAGGGGAATGGCGACCGCCCGCCTGTTGGTCGACCCCGGAAACGCAGGTCGTGTGTAGTAGGAAAACCGCCACGCATCATTGCGCGACGGAGCTGGTACAGCACTGCTATGCGCGACCACCACCGATGTTGCTGGCAGTGCTCCCGCGCGAACGGATCAGGCAGCCGGAACCGGAAGCAGATCCATCACTCTGGCAACGACATCTGCGATGCCGATGCCTGTGGTGTCGATGAGGACAGCATCGTCTGCCGGCTTCAGGGGCGCCACGGTACGCTGAGCATCACGGGCGTCGCGGGCCATGATCTCGCGCAGGAGGTCATCAAAGTTAACAGAAACCCCCTTGTCTTTCAACTGCTTATGCCGGCGCTCGGCGCGCTCCTCGGCACTGGCGGTCAGGAAGACCTTGTAGGGGGCGTCCTTGAAGATCACCGTGCCCATGTCGCGGCCGTCGGCGACCAGGCCGGGCAGCTCCCTGAATGCGCGCTGGCGCTCCTTCAGGGCCGCTCGGACCTCCGGAATGGCGGCAATGGCCGAGGCCAGGGCGCCGGTGGTCTCCAGGCGCAGCTCGTCGGTGGCATCGGTGCCATTGACCATGACCCGCATCGACTCGCCCTGTTCAACAAACTGAACATGGGTATCGAAGGTGCAGCGCACCAGCGCCGAGGCGTCGGAGGTGTCGATGTCTGCCCAGCTCGCGGCCACGCCCACTGCGCGGTACAGCGCGCCCGAATCCAGGTAATGCCAGCCCATCCGGCGCGCGATGATGCGGCTGATGGTACCCTTGCCGGCCCCGGAAGGGCCGTCGATGGTCAGGACGGGGGCGAGTGGATTCATGGGGGTCCCAGAGCGTGTGAAGGGGTCATTCTAGCCCCTGCCAGACACCCCCAGCGGGATCTTTTGTGCAACCACTTGAAACCACGAGGAAAAGCCCGGTAGAATGGCGGGCTTGAACGAGCGTCAACTGCCGATTGTCTTTCGCATATCGCGGCCACGCTCCACCCGAACAACTACTGTTTACGCCGAGGTATGCCATGAAAGTCCTGTCCTCCCTGAAGTCGGCGAAGGCCCGTCACCGTGACTGCAAGGTCGTGCGTCGTCGTGGCAAGATCTTCGTCATCTGCAAGTCGAACCCGCGTTTCAAGGCGCGTCAGCGCTAAGCCCAACAGCCTTCGCGGCTGCGGCTGGCCCTACGCGGGGCCGACCCGATTCAAAAAGCCGCCTTCGGGCGGTTTTTTGTTTATGCGGCTTTTTCCTGCCGTTTTTGCTGTAATCGCCTTTCTTGACCACTGGGGAGTAGATCGAGATGAAGCGTTACCTGTCCGCCCTGGCCGTGATGGCCACCTTGGCCGCCGCCACACCGGCACTGGCCGATACCCTGCTTGTCGACCGCGCCCGCGAGAAGCCGGCCGGTGCCCTGCCCGTGCGCGGCCAGAGCATGCAGCAGGTGCAGGCGCAGTTCGGCGCGCCGAGCGAACAGCTGCAGCCGCGCGGTGGGCAGAAGCGGCAATGGCCGACCATCAACCGCTGGGTGTACCCGCAGTTCACCGTCTACTTCGAGAAGCAGAAGGTGATCGAAGTGGTGGCCAACCAAGCGGACCCGAACGAAATCGGCCCGAAACCGCCGATCCGTTGATCCCTTTACCCGCCGTGGGCGGGCCTGTGTAGCGAGACCATGAACCAGACCCTTCGTTTTCCTGCCGAGTGGGAAGCCCAGAGCGGCGTCCTGATTGCCTGGCCCACTGCCGACACCGACTGGGCTGACCGCCTGGGCCAGGTGGAAGAGACCTACATCGCCCTGGTCGCGGCCATCACCCGCTTCCAGCCGGTGCTGATCTGCGTGGCCGACGATGATGTGGAGACCTACGCCGAGATGCGGCTGCGCTCCAACCGCATCGACATGGACAAGGTCCACTTCACCACGGCGGCCTACGACGATACCTGGCTGCGCGACTCCGGCCCGATCACCCTGCGCCGCGCCGATGGCGGTTTCCAGCTGCTGGATTTCCGCTTCACCGGCTGGGGCGGCAAGTTCGACGCCACCCTGGATGACCAGCTGGTGGGCGTGCTCGACCAGGCCGGCGTGTTCAACAACGCCCCGGTGCGCAGCATTCCGTTCGCGCTGGAAGGCGGCGGCATCGAGACCGACGGTGAAGGCACCCTGCTGACCACCTGGAAGTGCCTGCACGAGCGCCACCCGGACCGCGACCGCGCCAGCCTGAGCGCCGACCTGGCCGACTGGCTGCAGCAGGACCGCGTGCTGTGGCTGGACCACGGCTACCTGGAAGGCGACGACACCGACGCACACATCGACACCCTCGCCCGCTTCGCCTCGGCTGACAGCATCGTCTACCAGGCCTGCGACGACGAGAGCGACTCGCACTACGCCGAACTGCAGGCGATGGGCAATGAGCTGGCGGCGCTGCGCACCAAGGACGGCCAGCCGTACCGCCTGTTCCCGTTGCCGTGGGCACAGCCGGTGATCGACGAAGGCCGTCGCCTGGCCGCGTCGTACGCGAACTACCTGATCGTCAATGGCGCGGTGCTGATGCCGGCCTATGGCGATCCCGCCGACGACCTGGCCCGCGATGTGCTGGCGCAGGCGCACCCGGGCCGCGAGATCGTGCAGGTGCCCTGCCGCTCGCTGATCTGGCAGAACGGCAGCCTGCACTGCATCACCATGCAGCTGCCGGAAGGCCTGCTGAAGGCATGACGGATGATGCCGGGCCCCGCCCGGCACCGCTTTTGTAGCGTCGAGCCATGCTCGACTGGCTTCTTGTAGAGCCGAGCCCACGCTCGGCTGGCCGCTCGCGCGATCGAAGCAGAGCGCAGCCGAGCATGGGCTCGGCTCTACAACACCGGCCATTCAGCACGCGACACGCCGTCGCCGCCCATCCGCGCTAACATGCTGGTTTTCCCCCGCAGGAACGCCCCGCATGAACTCGCGCAGCCCCCTTACCGTCGCCCTGATCCAGGAGCGCAACCACGGTGATGCCGCCGCCAACCTGGCGGTGATCGAAGCACGCGTGGCCGAGGCGGCTGCGCAGGGTGCCAAGCTGGTGCTGCTGCAGGAACTGCATAACGGTCCGTACTTCTGCCAGCACGAGTCGGTGGACGAGTTCGACCTGGCCGAGCCGATTCCGGGCCCGAGCACCGAGCGCCTTGGCGCACTGGCGAAGAAGCATGGCGTGGTGCTGGTCGGCTCGCTGTTCGAGCGCCGCGCTGCCGGCCTGTACCACAACACCGCCGTCGTCTTCGAGAAGGACGGTACGTTGCTGGGCAAGTACCGCAAGATGCATATCCCGGACGACCCGGGCTTCTACGAGAAGTTCTACTTCACCCCGGGCGACATCGGCTTCAAGCCGATCGATACCTCGGTGGGTCGCCTCGGTGTGCTGGTCTGCTGGGACCAGTGGTACCCGGAAGCGGCGCGCCTGATGGCGCTGGCCGGTGCCGAGCTGCTGCTGTACCCGACCGCGATCGGCTGGGATCCGGACGACGTGCAGGACGAGAAGACCCGCCAGCGCGACGCCTGGGTGCTGAGCCACCGCGGCCACGCCGTGGCCAATGGTCTGCCGGTGCTGAGCTGCAACCGCGTCGGCCATGAAGCCTCCCCGCTGGGTGCGTCGGGCATCCAGTTCTGGGGCAACAGCCACGTGCTGGGCCCGCAGGGTGAGTTCCTGGCCGAAGCCGGCACCGATGCCACCGTGCTGCTGTGCGACGTTGACCTGCAGCGCAGCGAGCACGTGCGCCGCATCTGGCCGTTCCTGCGCGACCGTCGCATCGATGCGTACGGTGACCTGCTCAAGCGCTACATCGACTGAGCCGGAGCCCGCGCATGGCCGTCCTCATCCGTGATGCCGGCCCGGCCGACATCGCCGCGATCACCGCAATCTATGCGGTGGAAGTGACCGACTTCGTCAACACCTACGAGTACGACATCCCGGACGCGACCGAGATGCTGCGCCGCATGCGCGACATCATCGATCGCGGCTTCCCCTACCTGGTCGCCGAGATCGACGGCCAGGTGGCCGGCTATGCCTATGCCAACACCTACCGCACCCGCGTCGCCTACCAGTGGACCGTGGAAAACTCGGTCTACGTCGATGCCGGCTTCCAGGGCAAGGGCGTCGGCACCGGCCTGCTGCAGGCCCTGATCGACGCCTGCGTGGCGCGTGGCTACCGGCAGATGGTGGCGGTGATCGGCGAACCGACCAATACCGCTTCAATCAAGCTGCACGAACGCTTCGGCTTCGAGCTGGTCGGCGTGTTCCGTGGCCTCGGCCGCAAGCACGGCCGCTGGCTGGATACCGTGCAGATGCAGCGCGCGCTCGGCGATGGCGCCGACACCGCACCTTCCAATGAATGAACCCATGACCGAAACCCTTCCCGAGACCGGCGACGACCTGTTCGCCGGCCAGCCGGTACGCGTCGTCGAACGCGACGGCGTGCGCTACACCCTGCTGGGCACTGCCCACGTTTCGCGCGCCAGCGTCTTGGCGGTGGAAAAAGCCATCGACAGCGGCCGCTTCGATGCCGTTGCCGTTGAACTGGACCCGCAGCGCCTGCAGGCACTGAGTGATCCGGACACGCTGGCCAAGCTCGACCTGGTCGAGGTGATCCGCAAGGGCCGCGTCGCCCTGTTCGCGGCCAACCTGGCGCTGTCCGCCTACCAGCGCCGCTTGGCCGAACAGCTGGACATCGAGCCGGGCGCCGAACTGAAGCGCGCGGTGGAACTGGCCCGCGAACGCGACCTGCCGGTGTACCTGATCGACCGCGAGGTCGGCCTGACCTTCCGCCGCGCCTCGCAGCGGCTGGGTTTCTTCGGCAAGCTGAAGCTGGTCGCCGGCCTCGGCGCCGGCCTGTTCTCGTCCGAGGAAGTGGGCGAGAACGAGATCGAGAAGCTCAAGCAGGGCGACATGCTGGAATCGAGCTTCGGTGAGTTCGCCAGCGAGAGCCCAGCGCTGTACGAGACCATCATCGGCGAGCGTGACCGTTACATGGCCACGCGCCTGCGCGAGGAGCACAACCCGCAGCAGCGTGAAGTGCTGGCGGTTGTCGGTGCCGGTCACCTTGCAGGGCTGGCGCGTTACCTGGAAACCGACACCGAGGCACCGGCGCCGCTGCGCGCCGAGCTGGAAGCGGTACCGAAGAAGCGCAACATTCCGTGGTTCACGCTGGGCATCCTGGCCATTGTGGCGACCGGCATCGGCGTGGGCTTCTACCGCGGCGGCCTCGGCGTCGGTACCGAACTGCTGGCGACCTGGGCGATGTATACCGGCGGCCTGGCGGGCCTGGGCTGCCTGCTGGCCGGCGGCCATCCGCTGAGCATCCTCACTGCAATCGCGGTGGCGCCGTTCAAGCCGTTCCGCCTGAGCATCCCCACCGGCGCGTTCTCGGCGCTGGTGGAAGCGCGCCTGCGCAAGCCGGCCTACGAGGATTTCCTCAAGCTGCGTGACGATGCGCAGAGCCTGAAAGGCTGGTACCGCAACCGCGTTACCCGCGTGGTGCTGACCTTCATGCTGACCAACATCGGCAGCATGCTCGGCCTGTGGCTGACCACCTTCAAGGTGTGGGGCAAGGTCGCGGGGTAGGCCTTTCAACCGGCCACAGAATCTGTAGCGCCCGAGCCCATGCTCGGGCGACGCCGCGACGCGGCGAACAGCAGCCGAGCATGGCTATGCCGGCCGTCCTGGCCGACACCCTCCGGGCCCTCGCAAGCGACGTTGGCAGCGGCTCCTGCCGCTGCCTTCGGCTCTACAGAGGCAAACAGACGCGACGAGCGAAAAAAAGGGGGAGGCCGCCCCACTACGACCGGCCTCCCCCACACCACAACACGTTGTCGCGCATTACGGTCGAGCAAGCTCGACCACTACACCGGGGTACCCGCCACGACCTCCAGGCCGCGCGCACGGCGGATCAGCCGCGTCACGGCATTGCGCAGGTCATCCAGCACCGCGTAGATGGTCGGCAGGAACAGCAGGCTGACCACGGTCGAGAACGCCAGGCCGCCAGCAATCGCGCGCGCCATCGGCGCGTACTCCGGGCCGTTGCCAAACATCTGCGTATTGGTCAGCGAGATCGGCACCATCGCCAGGATTGCCGTGCCCATGGTCATCATGATCGGGCGCAGGCGCTCGCGCGAGCCTTCAACCAATGCCTGCGTGCGGCCCATGCCGCCGCGCCGCAGGTTGTTGATGTGCTCGATCATCACGATGCCGTTGTTCACCACCACGCCCATCAGCACCAGGATGCCGATGAAGGACATGATCCCGAACGAGGTGCCGGTGATCCAGAACAGCCAGAACACGCCGAAGATCGAGAACAGCACGCCACTCATGATTGCCGCCGGGAACAGCAGCGACTCGAACACCGCCGCCATCACCACGTAGATCATCACCAGCGCGATCAACAGGTTGAACACCATCTGCTGCATCGCTTCGTCATCGTTGCCGTAGTCACCGCCATCGAAGGTGAAGCCATAGCCGGCCGGGAAGTTCATCGGCTTGAGCACCGACTCCATCGCCTTGCGGCCATCCGGTGCGGTGACCTTCTCGGCCAGGTTGGCCTTGATGGTCAGCGTGGTCTGGCGGTTGGTGCGGCCAATCTGGGTGGCCGACGAGCCGACGTCAACGGTGACCAGGCTCAGTAGTGGCACGGTGCGGCCATCGCCGGTACGCACGCTGAAACCGGCCAGGTCTTCCGGGCTGCTCTGCTCGGCGCCAGCGAAGCGCACCCATACCGGTACTTCGTTGTCGCCGCGGCGGAACTCGCGCATCGGCGCACCGCGCAGCGCCAGGCCGACGAAGCTCGCCACCTGCTCGGCATTGAAACCAAACGCCGCCGCACGCTCGCGGTCAACGCGCACCTTCAGCTCGCCGCCCTTCTCGCCATTGTCGATGCGCACATCGCGCAGCTCGGCGCGCTGGGCCAGCAGCGGCACTACTTCCTGGCCGATCTCCTGCAGCATCGAACTGGAGTCGCCGACCAGCTGCACCTGCACGCCCTGGTTGCCGCCACCACCGCCGTCGCCACCCTGGTTGCCGACGAAGTAGTCGGTACGCGCCGACTTCGGCAGGCCCTTGCGCAGTTCTTCCTGCAGCGCCTTGATGTCCTTGGCGTACTTCTCGTCCAGGGTGACCACGGTCGAGCTGCCTTCCTGCTCGCTGTACCAGGAATAGACCTGCTTGACGTGCAGGCGTTCACGGTTGGCGTCGATCCAGTTCTCCACCCGCGCCACTTCCTCGGACATCTGCCGGTAGGTGTAGGCGCCCTTCCACATGTAGCCGATGAAGATGTCCTTGCCGCCGTCACCACCGAACATGTCGATCTTGGTCAGCTTCATCGGCACCAGGCTGACCAGCACCACCAGCAGAATGCCGAGCAGGCTCCAGCCACGATGGTGCAGCGACCAGTCCAGCAGCCTGGCGTAGCGGCGCTGCAGGCGCGCGATCATGCCGGTCTGCGAGTGAACCAGCTTGGGCGTGGCCATGCGCGCGGACAGCATCGGGATCAGGCTGACCGCGACCAGCCACGAGGCCAGCAGCGAGACCGAGATGGTGATCGCGATCTGCGCCATGAAGATGCTGATGTTGTTGGTCTCGCCGAACAGGTTCGGCACGAACACGATGCAGTGGCACAGCGTGCCGGCGCTGAGCGCGATGGCCACGTTGCGGGTGCCGATGATCGAGGCCAGCCGCGGCTGCCCGGGCAGGCGCTCGCGCTCCTGGTAGATGCTCTCCACCACCACCACGGCGTTGTCGACCAGCATGCCGACGGCCAGCAGCAGGCCCATCATGGTCAGGATGTTCAGCGTCACCCCGACGAAGTACATGAAGCCCAGGGTGATGGTGAAGCAGATCGGGATGGCCAGGGTGACCATCAGCGTGGACGGCCAATGGCGCAGGAAGAAGAACAGCACCGTCACCGACAGGATCAGGCCGACCGCACCGGCCTCGGCCAGTTCCAGCAGCGAGGAGGTCACCGCCTTGCCCTGGTTGTCGATCACCTTGATCTGCACGTCGCGCATCGACGCCTCCGCACGGATCGACTCGACCTCGGCCAGCGCCGCGCGCGAGACTTCCACCAGGTTGGCGCTGCGCTCCTTGAAAATATCCAGGCCGACGGCCGGGTTGCCATCGAGGCGGCGCCCATAGTTCATCCGCGCCGGCTTCAGGCGCACGTCAGCGATATCCCCAAGGCGCAGGCCCTTGGCGTTGATCACCAGGTCGCGCATTTCCTGCAGGTCGGTGATCTCGCCCACCGGCTGCACGCGCACGCGCTGGCCGTTATCGTCGATCTGCCCGGCGGAGATGGAGAAGTTCAGCGTGCGCAGGCGCTCGCTCAGCTCATTGATGCTCAGACCGTGCGCGTTGAGGCGGTTCGGATCGATGGCGATCTCCACCTCGTTCGGCGGCGCGCCGGTGATGTCGACGCGGGCCACGCCGGGGATGCGCTCGATGCGCCGCTTGAACTCGCGGTCGAGCATGTCATAGGCAGTGGTCAGGTCGGTGGTGCTGGCCAGCCGCACCTTCAGCACCGGCTGGTCACTGCTGGACCACTTGAACACGTTGTAGCGCTGCAGGTCATCGGGCAGGTCGCTGCGGATCGCATCGATGCGTTCGCGTGCATCGGAGGCGGCGATGGCGATGTCGCGGTCCCAGTCGCTGAACTCGATGAAGATCAGCGCCGCCTCGGAGGTGGCCGACGAGCGCATGCGCTTGATGCCGGTCATCGTCGCCAGCGATTCCTCCACCGGGCGGATGATGGTCCGCTCCACTTCCTCCGGGGTTGAACCGGTGTACGGGATCTGCACGAACAGGAACGGCGCGGAGATGTCCGGCAGCGCTTCCAGCGGCAGCCGGAACGAGGCGATCAGGCCGATCACCACCAGTGACACAAAACACATGATGGTGGTGACCGGACGGCGGATGGAGAATTCGGCAACACTCATGCCGGCTCCTCCACACCCGCCGCGCTGCCTGCTGCACCCGGCTCGATCTCACCGGCGTGCTTGCGGCCACGCTCGCGGTAGTAGGCATCACCGCGGCGATCCATCAGGTCGTACACCACCGGGATCACCAGCAGGGTGAGCAGGGTCGACACCAGCAGGCCACCGATCACGGTGATTGCCATCGGCGCACGCACTTCAGCACCCTCGCCCATCGCCACCGCCAGCGGCAGGAAGCCGAACAGCGTGCACAGCGTGGTCATGATGATCGGCCGCAGGCGCGAGCGCGCACCTTCCACCAGGGCCTCATGCTTGGCCACGCCGGCCTCGCGCAGCTGGTTGACCTTGTCGATCAGGATGATCGCGTTCTTGGTGACCAGGCCCACCAGCAGGATCAGGCCGATGAACACCACCACCGAGATGGGCTTGCCGGTCAGCATCAGTGCCAGGATCGCGCCGACCAGCGCCAGCGGGATGGTGAACAGGATCACGAACGGATGCAGCAGCGACTCGAACTGCGACGCCATCACCAGGTAGACCAGGAAGATCGCCAGGCCGAAGGCGAAGATCAGCGACTTCGCAGCTTGCGCCAGCTCCTCACCCTGGCCGCCGATGTGCAGGCCGACACCCGCGCCCAGCGGTTGCTCGGCGACCATCTGCTGCACTTCACGCATGGCCGCCCCCAGATCGATGTCGCGCAGGTTGGCCGAGACCACGGCCACGCGGGTCTGGTCGGCACGATGGATCTCGCTGGGGCCGGTGGTGGCAACCACTTCGGCAACCGCGTCCAGCGTCACCGGACGGGTACTGCCGGGATTGACGATCAGGCGACGGATGCTTTCCACGCTGGCACGATCACCTTCCTGTGCACGCACCAGCACGTCGATCTTGCGGTCGCGGAAGCTGTAACGGGTGGCGACATCACCGCGCACCTTCTTGACCACCACATCGGCGATCTGGCGGGTGGTCAGGCCCAGCGCACCCGCGCGTTCCTGGTCGAAGCGGATCTGGATTTCCGGGAAGCCCTCCTCCACCGTCGACTTCACGTCGGCGTAGTGCGCGTTGCCGCGCAGCATCGCCGCCAGGCGCTGGCCGGCCACTTCCAGGGTCGCCATGTCCTGCCCGCGCAGCTCGATTTCCAGCGGCGTGGAGAAGCTGAACAACGCCGGGCGCGCGAAGTCGACCTGGGCACCCGGATGCTGGGTCATGGTGTCGCGCAGGCGCTCGGTGATCTCCGCTTCGGTGCGCGCGTTGCCGCCGCCTTCCATCACCACGGTCAGCTTGCCGATGTTCTCGCCGCTTTCGGTCGGGCTGGCATCCAGGCGGGTGCCGCTGCCACTGACACCATACAGCGAGGCCACGCCTTCACCCTTGCCATGCGCCAGCTGCAGCTCGCGCACCAGCGCATCGGTCTGCTTCAGCGGCGTGCCGGCCGGCAGCTTCACCGTCATTTCGAAGCGGTCCTGTGCCAGCTGCGGAATCAGGTCGGCACCGAGCATCGGCACCAGCGCCATGGTCGCCACGAAGATGATCGTGGCCACGCCCAGCACCTTGCCCGGATGCGCCAGCGCGCTCGGCAGCAGTCGCAGGTAGCCGCGCTCGGCACCGGCATAGGGCTTCATCGCCAGATCGCTGGCCTTGCGCATCACCGGGCCAACCACCGCCACCACGCCACGCCACGCCCGCACGACCAGCCAGGCCAGTGCATAGAAGCTCCAGCGCGCGGTCGCCACGGCACCACGGCGACCCAGCGCCACCGGCTTCTGCCAGCGGTTCTGCGGCTGCCACGGCTCGTTCGGTGCCTCTTCCGGGAACGCCAGCGGCGGCCGTCCCTTCAGCGAGCTCAGCATCGGGATCAGCGTCATCGACACCAGCAGCGAGATCGCAATGGCGATCGCCACGGTCAGTGCCTGGTCGCGGAACAGCTGGCCGGCGATGCCGTCGACGAACACCAGCGGCAGGAACACCGCGATGGTGGTCAGGGTCGAGGCGACCACCGCCATGCTCACTTCGCGGGTACCGACGATGGCCGCCTGCAGGATGCCCAGGCCACGCTCGCGGGCCTTGGCGATGCTCTCCAGCACCACGATCGAGTCGTCCACCACCAGGCCGGTGGCCAATGCCAAACCGCCCAGCGACATCACGTTCAAGCTCAGGCCGAGCTGGCCCATGAAGAAGAACGTGGCGATGATCGAGACCGGCAGCGACAGGCTGATCACGAACGTGCTCCAGCCATCACGCAGGAACAGGAAGATGATCAGGATCGCCAGCAGGCCACCGATCACCGCATCCTTCTTGACATCGGCGATGGCGTGCTCGATGAAGCGCGACTGGTCCTCGATGGTGGTCATCTCGACGTCGGACGGGAACGTGCCCTTGATCTGCTCCAGGCGCTTGCGCAGCGCTTCGGCGGTGGACACGGTATTGGCGTCGCCTTCCTTGTAGATCGCCAGTTCGACCGATTCCTTGCCGCCCAGGCGGATCACCGCTTCGCGCTCCTTGTAGCCCTGGCGCACGGTGGCCACGTCCTTCAGGCGCACCGGCACACCGTTGGCGACCACGCTGGAGCCACCACCGGACGATGCGCTCTGCGCCGCCGAGGCCGCCGCGATGGCTGCCGCCGAACCGGTCGAGGCGGCGATGTTGAACATCTGCTGCAACGCCGAGTCGGCGGCGCTGCCGTTCGACGCCTGGGTGGTGACCAGCAGGTTGCGGATCTCCTCCAGATCGGCGAACTGGTTGACGGTACGCACCAGGAAGCGCTGCGAACCTTCCTCCAGGCGGCCGCCGGAGATGTTGATGTTCTCGTCCTTCAGGCGCTTGATGACGGTGTCGATTGGCAGGTTCAACTGAGCCAGCTTCTGCTGGTCGATGTCGACCTGGATCTCGTCCTCGAGGCCACCGCCAACCTTGACCGCCGCCACGCCGGTGACCGGCTCCAGCTTCTTCTTCAGGTCTTCATCGGCATAGCGGCGCAGGCCGGTCAGCTCGCGGATCGCGTCGGCATCGCTGGCCGGTGCCGCCTTGTTCGACAGCACCAGGCGCATGATCGGCTCGGTGGACGGATTGAAGCGCAGCAGCACCGGGGCCTTGGCCTCCAGTGGCAGGTTCAGCGCTTCCATCTTGTCGCGCACCTCCAGGCTGGCCTGGTCCATGTTGGTGCCCCAGGCGAACTCCAGCACCACATCGCTCTGGCCGGTGCGCGAGACCGACTTCAGCTTGCGCAGGTTCTTGACCACGCCGACCGCTTCTTCGACCGGCTGGGTGATCAGGGTTTCGATTTCGGTCGGCGCCGCACCGGTGTACTCGGTGCGCACGGTCAGCGTCGGGTAGCTCAGGTCGGGCAGCAGGTTGACCTTGAGGTTGCCCAGCGCGATCAGCCCGAACAGCAGCAGGGTGACCGTGCACATGGCGATGGTCACGCGGCGGCGGGTGGCGAATTCCACCAGGCCGCCGCGCATGCCCGCGGCGGCGCCGTCACTCGCCGGCGAGGCACCGTGGTCGTGGCCCGGGGCGGTCATTGCTTGCTCCCGGCCTTGTCTGCCGGCTTGGCGGCCGCTGCGACCGTCTTCGCCTTTGCCTTCGGATCGGCGATCACCTGCACTGCGGTGCCGTCGCGCAGCGCGACCTTGCCGGCGGTGACCACCTGATCACCGGCCGCCAGGCCATCACGGATCTCCACCCACGGGCCCTCGGCGTAACCCAGCTTGACCGGAACGCGTGCGACCTTGCCTTCGCGCACCCGGAACACCGCCGGCTCACCGTCGTCGAGCAGCGCCAAGCGCGGCACCACCAGCGCATCGGCACGCTGGTCGTAATCGATGCGGATGCGCCCGAACATGCCGGGCTGCAGCGCATGGGCCGCGCCATCGAAGGCGCTGACCACGCGAAACGTGCCGCTGCCCGAATCCACCACCGGCGCGATGCGGTCGACGGTGCCGGTGAAGCTCTGGCCCGGCAGCGCGTCGGCCGCCAGCGTCACCGGCTGGCCGGCGCGCAGGGTGGCCAGCTCACGCTCGGGCACGTTGAGGGTGGCTTCCAGGCGCGAGTTGTCGACGATGCGGAAGATCGGCGTGTTGATCTGCACGAAGTTGCCGGTCTTGATCGAGCGCGAGGCGATCACGCCGGAGATCGGCGCCACCACCGTGGTGTAGGACAGCTCCAGCGTGGCCAGGCGGTACTGCGCACGGACGTTTTCCAGGTCGTAGCGCAGCTGGTCAACGCTGGCCGCACTGACCAGCTGCTGGACGACCAGCTTCTGTGCACGCTGATAGTCGTTTTCCAGCTTGCGCATCTGCGCTTCGCTCTGCGCCACGGCCAGGCGTGCGCGGTCCGGGTCCAGGCGCACCAGCGGCTGGCCAGCGGTCACCCGCTGGCCTTCCTCGACCAGCACCGCCAGCGCCACGCCGGAGGTCTTGGCGACCACCTGCGATTCGGCGCGTGGTTCCAACGCGGCGGTACCGGTGTAGCTGGCCGCGACGGCACGGTGGCTGGCCACGGCCACTTCGACCGGGACCGCGTCGACCTTCTTCTCCTCCTTGGTCTCGGCGGCCTTGGCTTCGGAATTGGGCCCTGCGGCGCAACCGCCCAGCAGCAGGGAGGTGGAGATCAGCAGTGCGGCAGCGCAGATTCCGCTGCGACGGCCGGACAGGAAGGTTGGGTGCGACATCGTCAGGTCCCTGGAGGATGCGTGGACAGGTGTGGTAGCAAAGTAATGCACCACTTCACGGCAACACCATATCCCAAAGGTCATGGTGCCTTCGTGCCACTGGTCGGCCCGCCCCCCATTTCAGCTAGATGAAACCTGGGGCTATACTCGGGTCGTTCCGTACCCCACGCCGGAACGACCAGACCCGAATCCCCGGAAACGACACCATGCGCCCGCAGCCGCTCGCCGCTTGTCTCGCTCTGGCCGTCCTCCTGCCCCTTGGGGCCGCCGCACAGCCCGCTCCTGCTCCTGCCACACCGGCCCCGGCCCCGGCTCCCGCCGCTGCGCCAGCGCCTGCCGCACCCACCGGCAACTTCGACAATGGCCGCGTCCTGGCCTACACCTGCCAGGGCTGCCACGGCATCACCGGCTACAAGAACGCCTACCCCAGTTACCGGGTGCCGAAGATCGGCGGCCAGACCCAGCAGTACCTGGCCCAGGCCCTGACCGAGTACCGCCAGGGCAAGCGCCGGCATCCGACGATGCAGGCGCAGTCGATGAGTTTCAGCGAACAGGAGATCGCCGATCTCTCTGTTTACCTGTCCACCGTCAAGTAAGGCCCGCCCATGTCGAAAGCCGCGCATCCGATGCGTCACGCCATCGCCCTGTCCGTTGCCCTGCTGCTGGCCGCCTGTTCACAGTCGCAGGTGGAAAACAGCGAGAAATCCGCCGCCGACCCGGGCCATGCCAGCGGCGAACACGGCTCTTCTTCTTCGGCCGGCCTGCCCGCAGGCCGCGAGGCCGCCGGCGAAGCCCGCGCCAAGGTGAAGGGCAAGGCCACCAACCAGAGCTGCATCGACTGCCACGGGGCCGACGGCAATGCGCCGATCGATCCGACTTACCCGAAGCTGGGTGGGCAGTACGGCGATTATCTTGCGCACGCACTGCAGGCCTACCGCGCGGGTGACCGTCAGCACATGCTGATGACACCGCAGGCGAAGGACCTCAGTGATCAGGACATCGCCGATCTGGCGGCGTATTTCGGTAGCCGGCCGAGCCAGTTGCGGGATCTGCACGGGGTCAAATGACCGCTCTGCGCGGATCATGACTGCTGCAATCTGATGCGTTCATGGGCGTTACTTTTCTTTGCGCGCAAAGAAAAGTAACCAAAAGAAACGCTCCGCCGTCCGCGAGCCGATGCTACGCACCGGTACCCTGCGCTCCTCGGTCCACCGAGGGACGGCGCGGGAACTCGCTGCGCTCAGACACCCGCGCCTCTTCGCCCTCGCCGGACCTGCGGTGCTCGGCTCGCTTCAAGGCGGAATCAGATCAAAAACCACAGCCGCCCGCAGGGCGAGACGGCCGTGGTAGCCGCTCAGCCTTCCAGCTCTTCCCAGCGTGCGTACGCGGCATCCAGCTCGGCCTGCACCTTGGCCAGCTGCTGGGTGTGCGCGGTCACTTCGGCGCTGCTGCGGGTGTAGAACGACGGATCGTTCATCGCCGAGGTCAGCCCTTCGACATCGCCTTCCAGCTTCTCGATGGTCTTCGGCAACTGCTCCAGTTCGCGCGCTTCCTTGTAGGCCAGCTTGCGCTTCGCTGCGGCCGGAACTGCGGCCGTCGGGGTGGCCGGTGCAGCAACCGCCGGCTTGGCTGCCGGAGCCGCAGCAGGCGCTGCGATGCTGGCCGCATAACGCTGCCAGTCGCTGTAGCCGCCGACGTACTCACCGATCACGCCGTCGTCTTCCATCACCAGCGTGGAGGTCACCACGTTGTCGATGAAGTCACGGTCGTGGCTGACCAACAGCAACGTGCCGGTGTAGTCGCCCAGCAGCTCTTCCAGCAGCTCCAGGGTTTCCACGTCGAGGTCGTTGGTCGGTTCGTCCATCACCAGCAGGTTGGACGGCTGCGCGAACAGCTTGGCCAGCAGCAGGCGGTTGCGTTCGCCACCGGACAGGCGGGTGATCGGTGCGCGCGCACGTTCCGGGGTGAACATGAAGTCCTGCAGGTAGGCATGCACGTGCTTGCGCTTGCCGTTGAACTCGAGGAAATCGCGGCCTTCGGCCACGTTCTCGATCGCGCTCCAGTCTTCGCGCAGCACCGCGCGGTACTGGTCGAAATAGGCGATCTGCAGGTTGGTGCCGGCGTTGACTTCGCCCTTGGCCGGCTGCAGTTCACCCAGCAGCAGTTTCAGCAGCGTGGTCTTGCCGCTGCCGTTGGGGCCGATCAGGCCGATGCGGTCGCCACGCAGGATGGTGGTGGTGAAGTCGCGGACCATGGTGCGCTCGCCGAAGGCGAACGAAATGTCCTTGACGTCGATGACCTTCTTGCCGGAGCTGACGCCCTGCGCGGCTTCCATCTTGACGTTGCCACTGAGATCGCGGCGCTGCGAACGCTCGGTGCGCATCGCCTTCAGGCGGCGCACGCGGCCTTCGTCGCGGGTGCGGCGGGCCTTGATGCCCTGGCGGATCCACACTTCTTCCTGCGCCAGCAGCTTGTCGAAGCGCGCGTTTTCCTGCGCCTGCGCATTGAGGCGTTCCTCGCGGCGGCGCTCGTAGTTCGCCCAGTCGCCCGGCCAGCTGGTGACCTGGCCGCGGTCGATCTCGACGATGCGGGTGGCCAGCGCACGCAGGAAGCGGCGGTCATGGGTGACGAACACCACGCTGCCACTCCAGCCCTTCAGGAACGCTTCGAGCCAGTCGATGGCTTCGATGTCGAGGTGGTTGGTCGGTTCGTCCAGCAGCAGCACATCCGGGCTGGACACCAGCGCGCGGGCCAGCAGCACGCGGCGCTTCATGCCGCCGGACAGGCGGCCGAACTCGGCCTCGCCGTCCAGGTCGAGCTTGGTCAGGGTTTCGCTGACGCGCTGGTCCAGGCCCCAGCCGTTGGCGGCGTCGATCTTGGCCTGCACGTTGCCGAGGGCTTCACCATCGAAGACCTCGGCATGGCTGAGGTGGTGGAATTCGGCCAGCCACTGGCCCAGTTCGCCGAGGCCATCGGCGACGACGTCGAACACCGAGCCGGCCGCGCCGTGCGGCACTTCCTGCTCCAGGCGGGTGACACGCACGCCCTGCTGCACGCGGACTTCGCCGTCATCGGGCTTGTGGTCGCCGGACAGCAGCTTGAGCAGGGTGGATTTGCCGGCGCCGTTGCGGCCGATCAGGGCGATGCGTTCGCCCGGCTCGATCGACAGTTCGGCCTTTTCCAGCAACAACGGGCCGCCGACGCTGAAGTCGACGTTCTGTAGGGTAATCAGAGGCATCCGGATATTGTACGGGTTGGGGGCGTCGGCCGGGTTGCACCCGGCACCCGCAGAGGCAACGTCAACCGCCGAAGCAACAGCTGAAGCAGGTTTCCTGTGGGCTGGCGAGGCGGTGTGGGTCTGCAGGACACGCCGTAAACCCATCCTTGGGGGCTCGATGGCGCCATCCGTGGCGCCAACGGTCCTGCAAACCCACACCGCCCCGCCTCTGACAGCTTCCCGCGATCTGTCGGAACGGCATTCTGCTCTGGTGGGTGTCGAACTTGGTCGACACGGTAGATCCACGCCATGCGTGGATGAACGCTGGAGGGACTGTCGATGGATGGGATCCACTGGGGTTCTGATGGATTACCCCACCTCCCCCAACAACGCCTGCAACCCCGGCAACCATTGCTTGCCCGGGTGGCGGACCAGCCACAGGGTGCGTTGCAGGGCGGGCAACGGGGTTTCGAGCACACGCAGGCGGCCCAGGGCCAGGGGCTCTTCCAGCGCGTGACGCGAAAGACAGGCCAGGCCGAGGCCGGCGATGGCGGCCTGCTTGATTGCTTCGGTATTGCCCAGTTGCAGGGTCTGGGCGAAGCCGCGCAGATGCGGCAGCAGGGCCTGTTCGACGGCTTCGCGGGTGCCGGAGCCGGGCTCGCGCAGCAGCCAGCGAGCGCGGCGCAGTTCGTCCAGCGACCAGCGCGCGGGGGTGTCGGCGGCAGCCACGATCACCAGCGGATCCTGCTGCCAGGCCGTGACCTGCAGGCCGCGTTCGTGGCAGGGGCCTTCGATCAGGCCTGCGTCGACGTCCAGGCGCTGCACAGCGGCGACCACGCCGGCACTGTTGTCGATGCGCAGATCAACCTCGGCCTGCGGCGCCTGGCGCAGCAGCTCGGCGATGCGTGGTGGCAGCAGGTAGTTGCCGATGGTGGTACTGGCCGCCAGCACCAGCCGCAGCGGTGCCCCCTGTGACGGGTCGCCGCCGGCGGCCAGCTGCCGCTCCAGATCGGCGGCGTTGACCAGCAAGGTACGCGCCGGCTCCAGCAGTGCGCGGCCGTGCCCGTTCAGCGCCAGGCGGCGGCCGATGCGGTCGAACAGCGGGGTACCGAAGTGCGCTTCCAACTCCTGCAGGGCGGCGCTGCTGGCCGATTGCGAAAGCGCGATGGCCTGGCCGGCGGCGGTGGTGCTGCCGTGATCGGCGATGGCGACGAAGACCTGCAGCTGGCGCAAGGTCAGGCGCATGGCACTTACCTCCTTGATGGGTAGGTTTCACCCATATTATTCGTTTTACAGGTCATCGTCTCAGGCGCACGCTTGCCCCATCTCTCCAGCGCTGCCCGTGCCATGAACGCCCCTGCCCTCTCCCCCTGGTCCCTGCCCGCCCTGCGCCAACGCTGGCAGCCGCGCCTGCCCGGCCTTCTGCTGGTCGGCCTGATCGCGGCGGCGTCGCTGTACCTGGCCGAGCTGCCCTGGTTGCAGGCACACGGCCTGAGTGCGCTGACCGTGGCCATCGTCGCCGGCATCGTGGTCGGCAACACGTTCTACCCGCGGCTGGCGCCGAGCAGCGCGGCCGGTGTCGGCTTTTCCAAGCACTGGCTGCTGCGCGCTGGCATCGTGCTGTACGGCCTGCGCCTGACCTTCCAGGACATCGGCCATGTCGGCGTCACTGGCGTGCTGATGGACGTGCTGGTGGTCGCCAGCACCTTCGGCCTGGCCTGCTGGCTTGGTGTGCGCGTGTTCAAGATGGAGCGTGAGGCAGCGATGCTGATCGGTGCTGGCAGCGCGATCTGCGGTGCGGCAGCGGTGATGGCCGCCGAACCGGTGGTGCGCGGCCGCGCTGCGCAGGTCACGGTCGCGGTCTCTACGGTGGTGGTGTTCGGCACGCTGGCAATGTTCCTGTATCCGGCGTTGTATGCACTGGTGCAGTCGCACGGCTGGCTGGCAATGGACGCGCGCGAATACGGTCTGTTCACCGGTGCGACGGTGCATGAAGTGGCACAGGTGGTGGCGGCAGGCCGCGCGGTCAACGAAGCGGCGGCCGACACGGCGGTGATCACCAAGATGGTGCGGGTGATGCTGCTGGCACCGTTCCTGGTCGCACTGTCGCTGTGGCTGGCGCGCGGCGGCAAGGCCAGCGCCGACGGCAGCAAGGCGCGCATCGTGGTGCCGTGGTTCGCGTTCGGTTTCGTGGCGGTGGCCGGTTTCAACTCGCTGCATCTGCTGCCGGCGGGCCTGCAGGCCGGGCTGGTGCAGCTGGATACCGTGCTGCTGGCGATGGCAATGGCCGCGCTGGGCCTGACCACCCACGTCTCAGCGCTGCGCCAGGCGGGCCTGAAGCCGCTGCTGCTGGCGCTGATCCTTTTCGCCTGGCTGCTGTTCGGGGGGTTGGCGATTCATCAGGGCGTGTTGGCGGTGCTGGGCTGAGCCTACCCCCGATGTAGAGCCGAGCCGACGCTCGGCTTCAGAGGTGAAGCAGCCGAGCATCGGCTCGGCTCTACAAAGGGCAGCCGCGCGCGACCGGACGGGTACAATGCGTCATGACTGACTTCTCGACCCTGCCGCTGAGCCCGGCCCTGCAGCCCGGCCTGGATGCCCTCGGCTACACCACCCTCACCCCCGTGCAGGCGCAGAGCCTGCCGGCCATCCTGGATGGCCGCGATGTGATCGCACAGGCGCCGACCGGCAGCGGCAAGACCGCCGCCTTCGGCCTGGGCCTGCTGCAGGCCATCGACCCCAGCCTGATCCGCGTGCAGGCGCTGGTGCTGTGCCCGACCCGCGAACTGGCCGACCAGGTCGGCAAGCAGATCCGCAAGCTGGCGACCGGCATCCCCAACCTGAAGCTGTTGCTGCTGGTCGGTGGCGTGCCGCTGGGCCCGCAGCTGGCGTCGCTGGAAGGCCATGACCCGCACGTGGTGGTCGGCACGCCCGGCCGCGTGCAGGAGCTGGCACGCAAGCGCGCGCTGAACCTGGGCGCGGTGCGCACGCTGGTGCTGGACGAGGCCGACCGCATGCTCGACATGGGCTTCGAGGAGCCGATCCGCGAGATCGCCGGCCGCACCCACAGGGATCGCCAGAGCCTGCTGTTCTCCGCCACCTTCCCCGACAGCATCCGCGCCATGGCGCGTGACCTGCTGCGCGATGCGGTGGAAGTGACCGTGGAAGGTGCCGACCAGGCACCGGCCATCCGCCACCTGTTCTGCGAGGTGGAACCGGCACATCGCCAGAAGGCGCTGGCCGGCCTGCTGCTGAAGTACACGCCGGAGTCGGCGGTGGTGTTCTGCAACACCCGCAAGGACGTGGACGAAGTGGCCAACTCGCTGCAGCAGTTTGGCTTCTCCGCACTCGCCCTGCACGGCGACATGGAACAGCGCGACCGCGAGGAAGTGCTGTTGCTGCTGGCCAACCGCAGCTGCAACGTGCTGGTGGCCAGCGACGTGGCCGCACGTGGCCTCGATGTGGAAGAGCTGGCGGCGGTGATCAATTACGAGCTGCCAACCGACGTGGAAAGCTACCAGCACCGCGTGGGCCGTACCGGCCGTGCCGGTGCCAGTGGCCTGGCGATCAGCCTGGTGGCCGGTCGTGAAAAGACCCGTGCCGAAGCCATTGAAGCGCAGATGGGGCAGCCGCTGGACTGGCAGAAGACGCCGCTGGCAACCTCGCGCCCGGCCGAATTGCCGCAGGCGGCGATGCGCACCCTGCGCATTGATGGTGGCAAGACCGACAAGCTGCGCCCGGGCGACATCCTTGGCGCGCTGACCGGTGATGCCGGCCTGTCAGCCAAGTTCATCGGCAAGATCGCGATCTTCCCGACCCGCTCCTACGTGGCGATCGCCCGAGAGCAGGCCAACAAGGCCGTCGCCAAGCTGGAAGCCGGCAAGATCAAGGGCCGTCGCTTCCGCGTGCGGATGATGTGATTGAAGCAGCGTTGCCAACCACAGTTGGCAACGACCTGACCCGGTAGTGACCAACCTTGGTTGGCCCATTCCGTGGCGTCAGTCGCGAAAGGTGCTGCCAACCAAGGTTGGCAACTACCGGTTCGCAGATACCTGCCTGATCAGAACACCAGTTCAGTATGCAGCGGCAGGTCCGATTCCCAGCGCGCACGACCGCCGAGGCCATCGAGCTCGACCAGCACGCCGGCACCGACCACGTCAACGCCCAGGCGGCGCACCAGCGACAACGCAGCGACCAGCGTGCCGCCCGTGGCCAGCACGTCGTCGATGATCGCCACGCGGGCACCGGCCGGGAGCGCATCGGCGTGCACTTCGATGCAGTCGCTGCGGTATTCCAGCGTGTATTCCTCGCGCAGCACCTGACCCGGCAGCTTGCCCGGCTTGCGCACCGGCACGAAGCCCACGCCCAGTTCCAGCGCCATGGCGGCACCGAGGATGAAACCACGCGATTCGATGCCAACCACCGCGTCCAGCTTCTGGTCGCGCCAACGGTCGGCCATCGCGGTGATGGCACCGCGGAAGTCCTCGCCATGGGCGAGCAGCGGCATGATGTCCTTGAAGAGGATGCCGGGCTTGGGGAAGTCGGCGATGTCGCGCAGGCGGGAGGCCCACTGCGGAGCGACGAGGGCGTCGGTCATGTCACGTTGGCTATCTGATGGCGGCATAGGGTACCTGTTCCGGGCGCCGGCTGCCTGTTGGGGGTGTTCGGCCGGGCTGCGCCCGGCACCTGCAGAGGCTTCAAGCAACGGCAACGGCAACAGCAGAAGCTGGTTTCCTGTGGGATGGCGGGGTGGGTCCGGTTGCGGGGGCCGCTGCAAGTACGTCCATGTAAGCTCGGTCGCCGCATCCATGCGGCTCACGCCCCCGCAACCGGACCCACCCCGCCTTCGACAGGTTCCTGCGATCTGTCGTAGATCCACGCCATGCGTGGATGAATCTCCATCGAAATCGAATATTTCGAGAATTGAACAAAAAGCATTCACGCATGGCGTGGATCGACCGTGTCGACCAAGGTCGACACCTACCCACAGCGGCGGGAATCTGTCGGAGGTGGGGCGGGGGGGGGGGGGGGGGGCCGGGGGGGGGCGGGGGGGGGGGGCGGGCCCCCCCCCCCGGGGGGGGGGGGGGGGGGGCCCCCCCCCCCCCCCCCCGCCCCGCCAGACCATCAGCAATCCAACGCCGCTTTGGCTTTGGCTTTGGCTTTGGCTTTGGATTCGGCCATTGCCTCTGCGGGTGCAGGGCGCAGCCCTGCCGAAACCTACCCTCAGGAACTGCAGGACAGCATCGAGCAGCCGGCGCGATTGTCGGCCCAGGCCGGGCGCTTGCTGGCGAAGTGTTCCAGGCCGGCACGCTCGGTGTATGGATCGCGCAGTACGTCCTGCAACGCATGAACACCGCCGAGGTCGCCCTGCTCCGCGCGATCGATGGCTTCCTGGGCCAGCCAGTTGCGCAGCACGTACAGCGGGTTGGCCGCTGTCATCTTCGCCAGGCGCTCGCTGGCCGGCAGCGGATCGGCCTGCAACCGCGCCGCATAGTCCTGCAGCCACTGCTGCAACAGCGCCTGCACCGCCTGCTGGCGCGCCTCGTCGTAGTACACCGCATCCAGCAGCGCCGCATCCGGTGCCGCCGGATCGATCTGCATCAGCGCACGCGAGGCCAGCGTCATGTCCATGCTGCCGTCCTGCATCAGCTGCTGCCAGCGCAGGTAGAGCTGCAGGTCGTCATCGTCGGCGGCGGCCAGGCCGAGCTTGGCTGCGACATCGCGGCGCGTGCAGGCCACGAAGGTGGACTGGTATGCAGCCAATCCAGCCTGCAGCGGTGCCACATCGGCAAACAACGGCGACAGTGCCTGCGCCAATCGGCTCAGGTTCCAGTACGCCACCTGCGGCTGGGTGCCGAAGCGGTAGCGGCGACCCTGCGCGTCGGTGGTGTTCGGCGTCCAGTCCGGATCGAAATCCTCGACCCAGCCGTAGGGACCGTAGTCGAGCGTGAGACCAAGAACGGACAGGTTGTCGGTGTTCATCACGCCATGCACGAAGCCGACGCGCATCCAGTGCGCGATCATCTCGGCGGTACGCACCGCGATCTGCGCGAACCAGTCGCCATACAGCGCCTCGCCCTGCCCTTCCAGTTCGGGGAAATCACGCGCGATGCAGGCATCAACCAGCTGCTGCAGCATGGCGGTTTCCCCGCGCGACGCCGGCAGTTCGAAGGAACCAAAGCGCAGGAACGACGGCGACACGCGGCATACGATCGCGCCGGGCTCGGCACGCGGATGGCCGTCGTAGAACATGTCGCGCACCACGTCGTCGCCGGTGCCGACCAGCGACAGCGCGCGCGTGGTCGGCACGCCAAGGTAGTGCATCGCCTCGCTGCACAGGAATTCGCGGATGGATGAGCGCAGCACTGCGCGCCCATCGGCGCCGCGCGAGTATGGCGTCGGGCCAGCACCTTTCAGCTGCAGCTCCCAGTGGCGGCCATCCGGCGCGACAAGTTCGCCCAGCGAGATCGCACGGCCGTCGCCGAGCTGGCCGGCCCAGTGGCCAAACTGATGGCCGCCGTAGTTGGCGGCCCATGGCTGCATGCCGGCATACAGTGCATTGCCGCCAAACACCTGCGCGAAGCCTTCGCTCTCGACTTCAGCGGTATCGAAACCAAGCATGGCGGCGACGTCCGGTGCCCAGGCCAACAGCGTGGGCGCCGTCACCGGGGTCGGCATCACCGGCGACCAGGCCGCACCCAGCACTTCGCGCCGGCGCGGGCCGGATTCGGGATCGCCCGGCAGGGTATGCAGCAGGCGGTTGTCGAAACGGGGGCTGTCGGTATCCATGGTGCTGAAGATGGGGGCGACGGCCGCCCTCCTCAATTGCCGCTGAGCGCCTGCAGGTGACCGCCGTGGGCCTCGGCACGCTGGTACGCTGGACGCTCACCGATACGCTTGAGGAAGCCACGCAGTGCCGGCTTGTCGTCGAGGCCACCACCCCGTGCGGCCGCAGCCTGGATCGGGAAGCTCATCTGGATGTCGGCTGCGCTGAACCGCTCACCCGCGAACCACTGGCTTTCGGCCAGGCGGCGCTCCATCCAGTCCAGGTGCAGGCGCCGCTGTGGGCCGATGAAGCCACGTTCGGCCTTGTCGGCAATGCTGCGCGCGATCGGACGGGCGAAGAACGGCATCGGCGCGTTGCGGATGCGGCCCATCACCAGGGTCAGCAGCAGCGGCGGCATCGCCGAGCCTTCGGCGTAGTGCAGCCAATAGCGGTAGGCGATGCGCTCGGCGCCATCGGCCGGCATCGGTGACGGCGACAGCTGGCGTTGGGTGTCATAGCGATCCGCGAGGTAGTCGAGGATGGCACCGGACTCGGCCAGTACCAGCTCGCCATCCTGCAGTACCGGCGACTTGCCCAGCGGATGCACGTTGCGCAGCTCCGGCGGCGCCAGCAGCGTCTTCGGATCGCGCGGATAGCGGCGCAGTTCGTAGTCCAGCCCCAGCTCCTCCAGCATCCACAGCACACGCAGGGAACGGGAGTTTTCCAGGTGATGGACGATGCGCATGGGGATGATCCTTGGGGAGGCCCGCATCGTACCGCGCGCAGTGCATGTCCCATGTAGAGTCGAACCATGCTCGACGCTACAGAACAGCAGGCAACAAAAAACGCCGGAAGCTTTCGCTTCCGGCGTTCTGGCTACCAAACGGTAGCAGACGGATTAGACCGCCTGCACCTGGTCAGCCTGCATACCCTTCTGGCCCTGGACGGCGATGAAGGTAACCTTCTGGCCTTCCTGCAGGGTCTTGAAGCCGGTGCCCTGGATGGCACGGAAGTGCACGAACAGGTCCGGGCCGCTTTCCGGGGTGATGAAGCCGAAGCCCTTGGCGTCGTTGAACCACTTGACGGTGCCGGTCTGACGATCAGACATTTGACTAACTCCTGAAACACATGTTGAAAAAAATCGCAGCCACCGGGTATCGGGGCCGAGACTGAGTTGCAGGCGTTGGTAAAGCGGATCGATGAGCGGATCGTGAGATCAACTGCACCAGGCCACGATTCACGGTGACCCTAGCAAACACAGTGGGTCGAACGATACGCGTGTTTTCTGCAAAAAGCGATAGCCCGGACGTTCATGGGCAAACCCTGCCCGCTAGGCGTGACAAGGCTTGGCAGCCGATCAAGCCTAACTCCGAGTCCCCATTCAGGTTTTTCCTACCCTACACTGGGTAAATGACTGAAGCTGAAACCCAAGCTGAACCCGCCCTGCCCCGCATCTGGGTGGACGCGGATGCCTGCCCCACCGTCATTCGCGACATCCTGTTCCGTGCCGCTGAACGCGTCGGGATCGAGCTGACCCTGGTCGCCAACCAGTGGATCCGCACCCCGCCATCGCGCCGGCTGCGCTCGATCCAGGTGCCGCAGGGCCTGGACGTGGCCGACAGCGCCATCGTCGAGCGGGTCGCCGCCGGAGACCTGGTGGTCACCCAGGACATTCCGTTGGCCGCCCTGGTGCTGGAGAAGAAGGCCGTGGCGCTGAACCCGCGCGGCCAGCTGTACACCCCGAACAACATGGCCGAGCGGCTGTCGATGCGCAATTTCATGGAAGAGCTGCGCGGCGCCGGGGTGCAGACCGGCGGCCCGCCGCCGCTGGGCCCGCGCGACCGACAGCTGTTCGCTGCCGAGCTGGACCGCTGGTTGGCCCGACGCCCGGTTCGCTGAACGGCCCTACCCGCCCTGGCCGGGCAGGCACAGGCGGCGCCGGCTGCTGAACCGCCGGGGCTCCCCGCTCAATGGGTCATCGAAGGCCAGCCCCTGCGCCAGCAGCTGCAGGGGCGACTCGACCGTTTCATCCGGGCGCGGCCTCAGCAGCGGATACAGGTCATCGCCCTCGATCGGCGCGCCCAGCGCCGCCATGTGCACGCGCAGCTGGTGCTTGCGGCCGGTTTCCGGCAGCAGCCGGTAGCGCCAGACCGGCCCTTCGACCTCGATCAGCTCGATCCGGCTGCGCGCATTGGGCTCGCCCGGCACTTCGGCCATGCGGAAGAATGGCTCCCCCGGCACCAGGCGGCTGTCCCGCTGCAACGGAAACGCCAGCCCGGGCAGCGCCGGTGCCAGCGCCTCATAGGTCTTCTCGATGCGCCGTTCGCGGAACAGCCGTTGATAGGCATCACGCGTGGCTGCCTGGGTCGAGAACAGCACCAGGCCGGCGGTCAGCCGGTCCAAGCGGTGCAACGGCGCCAGTTCGGTGTTGCCGGTGCGTGCGACCAGGCGCGCCAGCAGGGTTTCGCGCACATAGCCACCGGCCGGCGTCACCGGCAGGAAGTGCGGCTTGTCCGCCACCAGCAGGTGCGCATCCAGATGCAGGATGGTCTCGGCGAAGGGAATCACCGGCTCGTCGGCCACCTCGCGGAAGTACTGGATCTCCAGCCCCACCTGCCAGGGCATGTCCGGCGCCAGTGCCCTGCCCTGCGCATCCTGCACACGGCCCCGGGCGAAGCGGTCCTGCCATTGCGCGCGGTCGATGCGCGGGAAGCGCGCACACAGGCCATCGAGCAGGCTGCGCCAGTGGCCGGGCGGCAGCTGCAGGCGGCTGGGCAGGATCATCGGTGGCACTCCTGCGGCAGGAAAGAGCGCAAGAGTGCCACCGTTGACGCTGCGCAGACAGACCGGCAACGGACACCTCTGGAGCAAACCTCTATCATTGTCGTCTTTAGTCCACGGACCCCCCATGGCTCTCACCGCCACCATCCGCAAGGCCGAACTGCAGATCAGCGACATGGATCGCGGCTACTACGTGACCCACAACCTGACCATGGCCCAGCACCCGTCCGAGACCGACGATCGCCTGATGGTGCGCCTGCTCGCCTTCGCGCTGAACGCCGGCGACCGCCTGGAATTCGGCCGTGGCCTGAGTACCGATGACGAGCCGGACCTGTGGGAACACGACTACACCGGCGACATCCTGCAGTGGATCGACCTGGGTCATCCGGACGAATCGCGCATCCGCAAGGCCAGCAACCGCAGCCGCCAGGTGCAGGTGGTGAACTACGGCGGCAACGCTTCGGACATCTGGTGGAGCAAGCAGAGCAAGGGCCTGGCGCGCTTCGACAACCTTTCGGTGGTCGACCTCGATGGTGCCTTCGTCGAACTGTGGGGCCAGCAGATCCAGCGCGCCATGCGCTGGAGCGTGCTGATCCAGGACGGCGAAGTGCAGCTGCTCAACGACCAGATCCAGCTCGACGTGATCCCGAACTGGCGCAAGCGCGCCAAGGCATGAGCACCATCCGTTGCGATGTGGTGGTCATCGGCGCCGGCGCGGCCGGGCTGATGACCGCAATCACGGCTGGCCAGCGCGGCCGCCAGGTGCAGGTGATCGACCATGCCAACAAGGTCGGCAAGAAGATCCTGATGTCCGGCGGTGGTCGCTGCAACTTCACCAACACCGGTACCACTCCGGCCAACTTCCTGTCGGCCAACCCGCACTTCTGCAAATCGGCGCTGGCGCGCTACACGCCCTGGCACTTCATCGAGCTGGTGCACAAGCACGGCATCGCGTATCACGAAAAAGAGCTGGGCCAGCTGTTCTGCGATGTCTCGTCCAAGCAGATCGTGAAGATGCTGGTGGACGAATGCCAGGCGGCAGGCGTGCAGGTGCGTACCGAGTGCAGCGTGCAGCGCATCGAGCACGGCAGCGATGGCTTCCGCGTGCACACCACCCATGGCCTGTTCCATTGCGCCTCGCTGGTGGTTGCCACCGGCGGTCTGTCCATTCCCAGCATGGGTGCCACCGGCTTTGGTTATGAAGTGGCCCGACAGTTCGGCCACCAGGTGCTGCCGACCCGCGCCGGGCTGGTGCCGCTGACACTCAGCGGCAAGCACCAGGAACGGCTGGCCGATCTGAGTGGTGTCGCCCTGCCGATCGAGGCGCGCTGCAACGGCAGGAGCTTCCAGAACTTCATGCTGCTGACCCACCGTGGCGTGAGTGGCCCGGCGATCCTGCAGATCTCCTCGTTCTGGCAACCCGGCGATGCGCTGGAGCTGGACCTGCTGCCCGGCCAGGATGCCGGCGAGTGGCTGCGGCAGATGAAGCGCGAACGACCCGCCGCTGAACTGCGCACGGTGCTGGGCGAGGTACTGCCGAAGCGGCTGGCACAGCGGCTGTGCGAACACTGGCTGCCCGACCGGCCCGTGCGCCAGCTGGACGAGCCGGTGCTGCGCCAGGCCGCGCAGCTGCTGGGCGCGTTCCCGCTGGTGGCCAGTGGCACCGAGGGCTACCGAACCGCTGAAGTCACGCTCGGCGGCGTGGACACCGCCGAGGTCTCGTCTTCGACGATGGAATCCAAGCGCGTACCCGGCCTGCATTTCGTCGGCGAGGTGCTGGATGTGACCGGCTGGCTGGGCGGCTACAACTTCCAGTGGGCCTGGGCCAGCGGCCACGCGGCCGGTGGCGTGGTGTGAACCACATCGCCGTTCGATGCGTGCAAGGGGCGCGCGCATGGACGGTTCGGCGCGCATCGTGTATCTAGATTTGCAGATTGGGGAGCAGTGCATGCAGAACGCGAACGACATCACCATCCGCCTGCTGATCGTCGATGACAGCGGCGAAAATGCCGAAGCCATCGTCAGCACGCTGCGCAACAGCGGCATCGCAGTACGCCCATGGCGCCCTCAGGATGCAGCCGAGCTGGCCCAGGTCCTGGCCAGCCAGGCCATCGACCTGGTGCTGGCTTCGCCCTCCCAGGGCATCCCGCTGCCACTGGTGGCCCAGCATATTGCTGCCAGCGGCAAGGACATTCCGCTGGTGCTGCTGGCCGAGCGCATCGACGAAGACGAACTGGTGCAGGCCAGCAGCCACGGCATCCGTGCCCTCGCCCTGCGCCAGCGTTCCGAGCACCTGCTCGCCGTGGTCCGCGACCAATGGGTGGACCTGCAGGCGCGTCGCGGCCTGCGCCGCATCGAGGCGCAGATGCGCGAGACCGAGCGCCGCTGCGATGCCCTGATCGCCTCCTCCCGCGACCCCATCGCCTACGTGCATGAGGGCATGCACATCCGCGCCAACGACGCCTACTTGGAGATGTTCGGCTACGAGCAGTTCGACGACATCGAAGGCATCTCGCTGCTGGACATGGTCGCCGCCCAGCATGTGGAAGGCTTCAAGCAGCTGCTGAAGGGCCTCAGCCGTGGCGAGGCGCCGCCGCCGCAGTACCAGCTCGATGCGCGCCACGAGGATGGCAGCGCGTTCCCGGCAACGATGGAATTCACCCCCGCCACCTACGAGGGCGAATCCTGCCTGCAGGTGGTACTCCGCCGCCGCATGGAATTCGATCCGGAACTGGCGCGCGAGGTCGAGGACCTGCGCCAGCGCGACCAGGTCACCGGCCTGCTCAACCGACCGACCTTCATGCTGCAGCTGGAAAGCGCGGTGGCCCAGGCAGGGCGCAGCGAAGGCCAGTTCGGCCTGCTGCTGATCGAGCCGGACCACTACGCGCGCCTGCTGCCGGATATCGGCCTGGCCTCGGCCGACATCCTGATCGGCGCCCTCGCCGCCCTGCTGGCCGAGGTGGTTGGCGAGGACGCGCAGCTGGCCCGTTTCGGCGAACACAATTTCGCCGTGCTGCAGGCCGGGCCCTACTCGCAGACCGTGGCACTGGCCGAGCGCATCCGCGAAGCCTACGCCGCACACGTCTTCAGCATCGGCGCGCGTTCGGCCACGGTAACGGTCAGCATCGGTGGCGTGCAGGTGGGCGAGAAGATCGCCAGCATCGGCCAGGTGCTGGCACGCGCCAGCGAATGCACGCAGGCCGCCGCCGAACTGGGTAACACCTGCCGCATCTTCGACCCGGCCGCTGCCGACCGCGTCGAGGAAGAACGCGTGCTGCGCTGGGTCGCCCGAATCCGTGAAGCGCTGGCCGGTGACGGCTTCCAGCTGCACTACCAGCCGGTGCTGAACCTGCAGGGTGAGTCGCTGGAGCTGTATGAGGCCTACCTGCGCCTTGAGCACAATGGTGAACTGCTGAGCCCGACTGCGTTCCTGGGCATCGCGGAGGAACACGGCCTGCTGGCCGACATCAACCGCTGGGTGGTGTCACGGGCGATCGCTGTGCTGGGCCAACGTGCACGCGAAGGCCATGCCACGCAGATGCTGGTGAAGGTGACGCCAGAGTCGTTCGACGACCCGCAGATGATCGCCACCCTGCGCCGGGAACTGCAGGCACAGGGTGTGCCCGGCGAACGGCTGTGGCTGCATGCGCCGGAAGCGAAGGTGTTCACCCATCTGCGCAGTGCGCAGCAGTTCCTTGCCGAAGTGGCGCCGCTGGGCTGCCGCATCGGCCTGGAGCAGTTCGGATCGGGGCTGGATTCGTTCCAGCTGCTGGCCCACTTCCAGCCGCAGTTCCTCAAGCTGGACCGCGGCTTCACCAGCGATCTGGCCGCCACCCGCGAGAACATCGACCGCATCAGCCAGATCACCGCTCGCGCGCAGGAGGCCGGCATCCGCACCATCGCCGAGTTCGTCAGCGATGCCAACTCGATGACCCTGCTGTTCAGTGCCGGCGTGGATTACGTGCAGGGCGACTTCGTTGGCCCGGCGTTGCCGGAGATGGGCTTCGAGTTTGGTTGACGCCTCTCTGTAGAGCCGGGCCATGCTCGGCTGCGGGACTCAAGCGAAGAGCAGCCGAGCATGGCTCGGCTCTACACAAACGAGAAGGCCGGCTTTCGCCGGCCTTTTCGTTGATCAGGTCATGTCGACCAGATTGTCGATCTTCACGTCCGGGTTGACGTCGGCCTCGTAGTCGACGCCCTCCACGCCAAAGCCGAACAAGCGCAGGAAGTCGGCCTTGTAACCGGCCAGATCGCTGATCTCGTACAGGTTCTCGTTGGTGACCTGCGGCCACAGTGCGACCACCTTGCCCTGCACGTCTGCCGCCATCTCCTTGTAGTCGGCACGCAGGCGGCCTTCCTCATCGACCAGCGCAACGGTATGGCCCTCGCCATCGACCAGGTCGTGACGCAGGCGATCGATCGCCACGCCGTCGGCCTTGCCGCCGTAGAGGATGTCGTACAGCACATCCAACTGCTCGATGCAGCCTTCGTGGGTGCCCTTTTCCTTCATCACCTTGAACAGCAGCGACAGGTACAGCGGCATGGTCGGAATGGCCGAGCTGGCCTGGGTGACCACGGCCTTCAACACCGAGACTCGCGCGTCGCCGCCGATTTTCGCCAGCTTTTCGCGCAGGCCCAGCACCTTGGTGTCCAGGTCCTTCTTGGCGGCACCGATGGAACCGTTCCAGTAGATCGCCTGGGTGATTTCTTCGCCCACGTAGGTGAAGGCGGTGGTGGTGCAGCCGTTGGCCAGCACGCCGGCATCGGCCAGCGCGTCGATCCACATCTGCCAGTCCTCACCGCCCATCACCGCGACGGTACCGGCGATTTCTTCCGGGGTGGCCGGCTGCAGATGGGTCTCGGTCAGCACTTCCTTGTCGGTATCCAGGCCACGCAGCGTGATCGGCTCGCCGATCGGTTTCAGCGTGGAGCTGATGATTTCACCGGTCTTGGGGTGCTTGCGGCGCGGCGCCGCCAGGCTGTAGACGACCTGATCGACCTGGCCGAGATCGGCCTTGATCATTTCGATGGTCTTCGCCTTCACTTCATCGGAGAAGGCATCGCCGTTGATGCTCTTGGCGTACAGGCCGGCTTCGTCGGCGTACTTGTGGAACGCGGCCGAGTTGTACCAGCCCGCCGTGCCCGGCTTGGTTTCGCTGCCCGGACGTTCGAAGAAGATGCCCAGGGTTGCGGCGCCACTGCCGAAGGCAGCGGTGATGCGCGCGGCCAGGCCGTAGCCGGTGGAGGCGCCGATCACCAGCACGCGCTTGGGGCCGTTCTGGATCGGCGGACGCGCGCGGATGTAGTCGATCTGCTGCTTGACCGCGGCCTCGCAGCCGGTCGGGTGGGTGGTGACGCAGATGAAGCCGCGGACGCGCGGTTTGATGACCATGGATACCTCGGGTTGGCAGATGCGGCGCGCGGGGCGCTCAGCAGGAATATGGGTGCGCGCCTGCGCGCGCGAACCGCAGGATCGTAGTGCGCGGGGGAAGATTGCACAACCGACGCTGGCGTAGGGTGGTGTTTCTTTTGCGCAGGGTTGCACCCTGCACCCGCAGAGGCAACGTCAACGGCGGAAGCCGGGTTCCTGTGGGTTGGCGGGGCGGGTCCGGTTGCGGGGGACGCCGTAAACCCATCCTTGGGGGCTTGGCCGCGGCATCCATGCCGCGGACACCCCCGCAACCGGACCCACCCCGCTTTCGACAGTTCTCCGCGATCTGCAAGGACGGCGTGCGGCCCTGGTAGGTGTCGACCTTGGTCGACACGGCTGAATTCATTCGATATCTGACAGATGTGTCGACCAAGGTCGACACCTACCGACAGCCGCAGGAATCTGTCAAAGGTGGGGCGGTGTCGGAGTGCGGGGTGTCAGCCGCATGGATGCGGCTGCCAAGCCTACAAGGACGTACTTGCGGCGTCCCCGCAATCCGACACCGCCCCGCCAACCCACGGAATGCCCGCTGTTGCTGTTGCTGTTGCCTCGGCGGGTGCCGGGTGCAACCCGGCCAACAAAAAACCCCGCTTGCGCGGGGTTCTCTGTGTGTTGCGTGTAGCGCGAACGCTTACGGGCGACGGGCCAGGGCCTCGACGTCCTTCGCCTTCGGCAGCAGGTCCTGCTTGCTGACGCGCAGGAAACCGATCGTCAGCATCGGCACCGCCACCAGGATCGACGACAGCACCACGATCACTGCGCCGATCATGTGCGTCTCGGCCAGGCCTTCCATCGAGCTGCCGCCGTACATGTACAGGGCCAGTGCCGACAGGAAGAACATCACCGCGGTGATCACTGTACGCGACAGCGTCTGGTTGATCGAACGGTTCAACACTTCCATCGAGTCCACGCGCAGGCTGCGGAAGTTCTCGCGGACGCGGTCGAAGACCACGATGATGTCGTTGATCGCAAAGCCCATCACCGACAGCAGGCCGGCCAGCACGGTCAGGTCGAACTCACGGCCCAGCAGGGACACGTAAGCCACCGTCACGATCAGGTCGAACATGGCCACGATGCTGGCGGTGACCGCGAACTTCCATTCGAAGCGCACGGCGATGTAGATCAGGAAGCCGGCCAGCATGAAGATGGTGGCGTACAGGCCATTCATCGCCAGGTCCTTGCCGATCTGCGGGCCGACGAACTCGTTGCGCAGCACGGTGGCCTGGTTGTCAGCCGTGGACAGTGCCTTCACTACAGCGGCAGCGGTAGCCTTGTCTTCGGTGGCGGCAGCACCCGTGCCCGGAGCATGCTCGCCGTGCGGCGCCAGGCGGATCAGCAGGTCGGTGTTGCCACCGACGCTCTGTACCTGGGCGCCATCGAAGCCGTTCTGCTCCAGCTTGGTACGGACCTGCTCGACGTCCACCGCCTTGTCGAAGCGGGCTTCGATCAAGGTACCGCCGGTGAAGTCCAGTGCGTAGTTGAAGCCCTTGAAGCCGATGATGGCGACCGACGCCAGGAACACCACGATGGTGACCGCCATGGCGACATGGCGCCAGCGCATGAAGTCGATTTTGGTGTCGTTCGGGAGGATGTGCAGCGGAAACAGTTTCATTGTGCGTGTCGTCCCGTCAGATGGCCACGTTCTGGAGCTTCTTGCGACGGCCGTAGATCAGCGTCGCCAGCGCACGCGACACGGTGATCGCAGTGAACATGGAGGCGAAAATACCGATGATCATGGTCAGCGCGAAGCCCTTCAGCGGACCGGTACCGAATGCGAACAGCGCCACACCGACGATCAAGCCGGTCAGGTTGGCGTCGAGGATGGTGCCGGAGGCACGCTCGTAACCGGTCACGATCGCGGTCTTGCCCGGCACGCCGGCACGCAGCTCTTCACGGATACGCTCGTTGATCAGCACGTTGGCGTCCACCGACAGGCCGACCGACAACGCCAGGCCGGCGAAGCCCGGCAGGGTCATGGTCGCGCCGAACAGCGACATCACCGCCACCACGATCAGCAGGTTGAACAACATCGCGATCGAAGTGATCACGCCGAACATGCGGTAGTAGACGCTGAAGAACACCAGGGTGAACAGGAATGCGAACACCACCGCGCGCATACCGTTCTTGACGTTCTCGGCACCCAGGCTCGGGCCGACCACGCGCTCTTCCACGAAGTCCATCGGCGCGGCCAGCGAGCCGGACTTCAGCAGCTTGGCCAGGTCCTCGGCTTCCTTCTTCTGCAGGCCGGTGGTCTGGAAGTTCTTGCCGAACACGCCGTTGATGTTGGCCACCGAGATCACTTCCTCGTTGACCTTGAAGCCACGCACTTCCTGGCCGTCGACGACGGTCACGGTCGGCACGCGCTCGGTGTAGACCACCGCCATCGGCTTGTTCACGTTGGCGCTGGTGAAGTCGAACATGCGCTGGCCGCCGACATTGTTCAGCGTCACGCTGACCGCCGGAGAGCCGCTGTTCGAATCAGTCACCGCCTGCGCGCCGACCATCTGGTCACCGGTGACGATCACGCGCTTGTTCAGCAGGACCGGACCACCGCCATCACGACGCTGGTAGACCTTCGCTTCCGGCGGGATGCGACCGGAGTTGATGGCGTCCTGTGCATTGCCGTCAACCACCGCGCGGTACTCGAGGGTAGCGGTGGCGCCGATCATGCGCTTGGCTTCGGCCGTGTCCTGCACGCCCGGCAGCTGCACCACCACGCGGTCGGCACCCTGGCGCTGGATGATCGGCTCGGCCACGCCCAGCTGGTTCACGCGGTTGCGCAGGGTGTTGATGTTCTGCTCGATGGCGCCGTTGGCGATCTGGGTGATCTCGGTTTCCGGCACGGTCACCGTGATGCGATTGCCACTGACGTCGTAGCCGAGCGTCGGCTGCGCCTTGACCAGGGCGGTGCGGGCACGCTGCGCGGCGTCGTCACCGGCGGACGGGCTCAGATTCGCCACGATGCTGTTGTCAGCACGGCGTTCCACCGACTGGTACGGAATGCGCGCGTCGCGCAGGGTGCTGCGCACGTCTTCGGTGTAGGCGTCCAGGCGCTTGTCCAGGGCGGCCTTCTGGTCGACCTGCAGCACGAAGTGCACACCACCCTGCAGGTCCAGGCCCAGCACCATCGGGCGGCCGCCGAGGTTGGCCAGCCAGTCCGGCACGGTCGAGGCCAGGTTCAGGGCCACGGTGTACTTTTCGCCGACCGTGTCACGCAGGGCGTCGCTGGCAGCGGACTGCGCCTTCAGGTCCGGCAGGCGGACGATCAGGCTTTCCCCTTCCTTCTCGACACCGATGGTGGTGACACCGGCCGTCTTCAGGTCGGCCAGCACACGGTCACGCAGCGCATCGTCGATCTGGCCGCCACGGTTGGCGGTGATCTGGACGGCCGGGTCCTTCTGGTAGATGTTGGGCAGCGCGTACAGCGCGCTGAGCGCCAGTACGATCAGGATGACGACGTACTTCCAGCGTGGAAATTCGAGCATTGCTTGGGTCCCGCGCGGCGCCATCCCCGGCGCCGCGGTTGTGCATCGGAAAGGGAGTGGCTTACTGGGCCGACTTCAGGGTACCGGCCGGCAGCACGTTGCCGACAGCGCCCTTCTGCACGCGGATGCGCACGTTGTCAGCCACTTCAATGGTGATGAAGTTGTCGCCGATGTCGGTGACGATGCCGGCGATGCCGCCGTTGGTCAGCACTTCATCGCCACGCTTGATCTTCTCCAGCATGGCCTTGTGCTCCTTCTGCCGCTTCATCTGCGGGCGGATCATCAGGAAGTACATGATGGCGATCAGGATGACCGGGAACAGCAGCGTGGTCAGGCCCATGCCCTGCGGTTGGCCGCCGGCGGCCTGGGCGTGGGCGGCGGGAATCAGGAAAGCAAGCAGGTTCATCGTTGGTCCTTTGGTTGGGCGGCGCTCCGGCCCTTTCACGGGCACGGGGTGTCGACCGCGGATCTGGGTCAGCCTTGAAGTATGCCACGGCCCCGGGCGTTCGTCCTTGGGCCGTTTGGCAGGGGGTACTCGGTTTACAGGGGCGGCGCGACCGCCCCGCGTGCCGCGTAGAAAGACTCACGGAAGGCCAGGAAGGTTCCCGCTTCGATGGCCGCACGGATGTCGGCCATCAGCTTTTCGTAATAGAACAGGTTGTGCAGGGTACCCAGCATCGGCGCCAGCATCTCGTTGCAGCGGTCCAGGTGGCGCAGGTAGGAACGGGTGTAGCCACCGGTGCAGGCCACGCAGCCGCAGCCGGGCTCGATCGGATCCATGTCGCGCGCGTACTGCGAGTTGCGGATGCGGACGGTGCCGAACGAGGTGAAATAGTGGCCGTTGCGCGCGTTGCGGGTGGGCATCACGCAATCGAACATGTCCACGCCACGTGCGACACCCTCGACCAGGTCTTCCGGCCGGCCCACGCCCATCAGGTAGCGCGGGCGGTCACCCGGCAGCTCCGGGTCCAGGTGGTCGAGCATGGCATTGCGCTCGTGCTCCGGCTCGCCCACGGCGAGGCCGCCGATGGCGTAACCGTCGAAGCCGATCGCCTGCAGGGCCTCGGCCGAGCGGCTGCGCAGGTCGGTGTGCACGCCACCCTGGACGATGCCGAACAGGGCCGCGTCGTTGCCCAGCTCGTCATGCGCGTTGCGGCTGCGCTGCGCCCAGCGCAGGCTCAGTTCCATGGAACGGCGGGCGACGTCTTCGGTGGCCGGGTACGGGGTGCACTCGTCGAAGATCATCACCACGTCCGAATCGAGCACCTTCTGGATCTTCATGCTCTCCTCCGGGCCCAGGAACACGCGAGCGCCGTCGGTGGGCGAGGCGAAGGTCACGCCCTGCTCGGTGATCTTGCGCCGGTGGGCCAGCGAGAACACCTGGAAGCCGCCGGAGTCGGTCAGGATCGGGCCATCCCAGCGGCAGAAGCCGTGCAGGCCGCCGTGGTCGGCGATGATGTCCAGGCCCGGGCGCAGGTACAGGTGGAAGGTGTTGCCGAGGATGATCTCGGCGCCCAGCGCGCGCACCTGGTCCGGCAGGATGCCCTTGACCGAGCCATAGGTCCCCACCGGCATGAACGCCGGCGTTTCCACCGTGCCACGCGGGAAGGTCAGGCGGCCACGGCGGGCACGGCCGTCGCGGGTCTGGAGCTGGAACTGCAATCGGGACATGGAGCGGTCATTCAGGCAAATAGTCGCTCATTGTCTCCCAAAACCGGCTCGACCGCCCATTCAGGCCTGAACGGCACGGCAGTATAGCCACGCCATGCGTGGCTTTCCTGGTCTCCAGGCACCTGCAAGTGCGCACCAACGGTGCGCACCCACCACAAGCAGGCAGAGGTCAGCGCCCTACCCCGCTTGCGGGAACAGCAGCATGGCGTCGCCGTAGCTGAAGAAGCGGTAGCGCTTCTCGATCGCGTGCTGGTACGCCTCGAATACCCTTTCCTTGCCGGCGAACGCGGAGATCATCATCAGCAGCGTGCTTTCCGGCAGGTGGAAGTTGGTCACCATCGCGTCGACGCTGCGGATGCGGTAGCCCGGGGTGATGAAGATCTGCGTTTCACCGGCGAACGGCAGCAGCTCGCCATCGCGCATCGCGCTTTCCAGCGCGCGTACCACGGTGGTGCCGACGCCGATCACCCGGCCGCCGGCCGCGCGCGTGCGCCGTACCTGCTGCACCAGCTCAGCGCCGACGTTCAGCCACTCGCGGTGCATCACGTGGTCCTTCAGGTCATCGGCACGCACCGGCTGGAAGGTGCCTGCGCCGACATGCAGGGTGACGTGGCCGAACTCCACGCCCTTGGCCTTCAGCGCTGCCAGCAGCGGCTCGTCGAAATGCAGGCCAGCGGTCGGTGCCGCCACCGCGCCCACTTCACGTGCGAACACGGTCTGGTAGCGCTCGCGGTCGTCCACGCCCGGCTCGCGCTGGATGTACGGCGGCAGCGGCAGGCGGCCGGCATGCAGCAGCCACTGCTCCAGCGATTCCGGCACGTGGAACTGCAGCACGTAGAACTCGCCGTCGCGGCCCAGCACCTCGGCTTCGCCACCTGCATCCAGCGCGATGCGGCTGCCGGCCTTTGGCGACTTGCTGGCGCCGACCTGGGCACGGGCCTGCTGGCCGCCGAGCAGGCGCTCGATCAGGATCTCCACGCGGCCACCGCTGGCCTTCTGCCCGAACAGGCGCGCCGGGATCACCCGGGTGTCGTTGAACACCAGCAGGTCGCCCGGCTGCAGCAGCGACGGCAAGTCGCGCACCTGCAGATCGGTGAAGGCGGCCGGTGCCGGTGGCACCAGCAGCAGGCGGCTTGCGGAACGTTCGGCCAGGGGCGCCTGCGCGATCAGTTCAGCCGGCAGGTCGTAGTGGAAATCGGACTTCTTCAAGGCAGTGGGCGGCAACAGGTCGACAATGGCGCGCATTGTACGTCCAGCGTCTGCGAGCCGGCGCGCTTCGCGGCGAACGTCGCGCAAAATGCTGCTATGCAGCAGGTTTCTGCGGGGTTATCGCGCAAAAAAACAAGTGCTAGCATCGAGCCGGAAGTCCGCTGCACGAGCCTGCCCCCAAGCGCGCGTGATGACGCGCGTTTTGCTTTTGAAGACCCGTGCGACCCATTGTTTCAGGAGATCTGCAATGAGCTTCATCGAACGCCTCGCCCCCCTGCGCAACCAGCCCGGCACCCGCCTCACCTCCGGTCTGGACGATGCCACCCTGACCACCCTGTCCGCCAACCACCCGCAGCTGATCGCCGCGGTGAACGCCGCCGCCGAGGAATTCGCGCGCGTGCAGGCCGACCTGGGGCCGCTGCTGGCGCAGGACGAACAGGCGCAGATCGACGCGATGCAGGACGGTTTCGTCAATTTCTATGCCGATGACGCGGTGACCCCGTACGTGGCACTGGCCGCGCGCGGCCCGTGGGTGGTCACCCTGAAGGGCGCCGTGCTGTACGACGCCGGCGGCTACGGCATGCTCGGCTTCGGACACACCCCGGACGCCGTGCTGGAGGCGATGGCCCGCCCGCAGGTGATGGCCAACATCATGACCCCCAGCCTGTCACAGCAGCGCTTCATTACTGCCCTGCGCGCCGAGATCGGCCACCGCCGTGGCGGCTGCCCGTTCGCCCGTTTCATGTGCCTGAATTCCGGTTCCGAGGCCGTTGGCCTGGCCGCCCGCATCGCCGACGTCAACGCCAAGCTGCAGACCGACCCCGGCGCGCGTCACGCCGGCGCTGCGATCAAGCGCGTGGTGGTCAAGGGCAGCTTCCACGGCCGTACCGACCGCCCTGCCCTCTATTCGGATTCCAGCCGCAAGAGCTACATGCAGCACCTGGCCAGCTATCGCGGCGAGGACTCGGTGATCACCGTGGCGCCGTACGACGAGGCCGGCCTGCGCAAGGTATTCGAGGATGCCGCACGCAACCAGTGGTTCATCGAGGCGGTGTTCCTGGAACCGGTGATGGGCGAAGGCGACCCGGGGCGCTCGGTGCCGCCGTCGTTCTATGCCGTGGCCCGTGAACTGACTCGTGCGCATGGCAGCCTGCTGCTGCTCGACTCGATCCAGGCCGGCCTGCGCGCGCATGGCGTGCTCTCGGTGGTGGACTACCCGGGCTTCGAAGGCCTGGACCCGCCGGACATGGAAACCTATTCGAAGGCACTGAACGCCGCGCAGTACCCGCTGTCGGTGCTGGCGGTGACCGAGCATGCCGCGCAGCTGTACCGCAAGGGTATCTACGGCAACACCATGACCAGCAATCCGCGTGCGCTGGACGTGGCCTGCGCCACCCTGGCCCAGCTGACCCCGCAGGTGCGCGCCAACATCGCCGAACGCGGTGCCGAGGCCGTGCGCAAGCTGGAGCAGCTCAAGAGCGAGCTGGGCGGGCTGATCACCAAGGTGCAGGGTACCGGCCTGCTGTTCTCGTGCGAGCTGGCACCGCAGTTCAAGTGCTACGGCGCCAACTCCACCGAGGAATGGCTGCGCCAGCACGGCATCAACGTGATCCATGGTGGCGAGAACTCGCTGCGCTTCACCCCGCACTTCGGCATGGACAGCGAAGAGCTGGACCTGCTGGTGGGCTTGGTCGGCCGCGCCCTGCGTGAAGGCCCGCGCCGCGAGCAGGCCGCGGCGGCGTAAGCCCCCGCTTTTTGTAGAGCCGAAGGCAGCGGCAGGAGCCGCTGCCAACGTCGCTGGCGACGGCCCGAAGGGTGCCGGGCAGGACGACCGGCATAGCCCATGCTCGGCTGGCGCCTTTGCCGCGATCTGAACGAAGAGCAGCCGAGCGCGGCTCGGCTCTACAGAAGGCCTCTCAAGGCCTCATAATCCTTGAACACCCCGTCCCTGACCGCCCTGCGGTCGGCGACGGGGCGTTTTCGTTTCCGGCCAAGAGACAGGAAGATCCATGAAATCGATCTGTGTGTACTGTGGTTCCAACGCTGGCAGCAAGCCGGCCTATACCGAACGCGCCATTGCACTGGGCGACCGCATCGCCCGCGACGGCCTGCGCCTGGTGTATGGCGGCGGCAACGTCGGCCTGATGGGAACCGTGGCCAATGCCGTGCTCGCCGCTGGCGGCGAGGTGACCGGCGTGATCCCGCGTCAGCTGGCCGACTGGGAAGTGGCCCACCGTGGCCTGACCGAACTGGAGATCGTCGGTTCGATGCATGAGCGCAAGTCGCGCATGTTCGACCTCGCCGATGGCTTCGTCACCCTGCCCGGCGGCTTCGGCACCATGGAAGAGATCTTCGAGATGCTGACGTGGCGCCAGCTGGGCATCGGCAACAAGCCATGCGCGTTCCTCGACGTGGAAGGTTTCTACGCCCCGTTGATCGGCATGATCGACCGCATGGTGGAAGAGCGCTTCCTGCACCCGGACCAGCGCCAGGATCTGTGGTACGGCTCGGACATCGAAGCGATGCTGGAGTGGATGAAGAACTACCAGCCGGCCCAGGCCTCGAAGTGGATCGACGAGAAGCGTCGCGCCGCCCTGCGTTGATGCAACTGCACGCGGTGGCTCAGGCCGCCTCGTGCGACCACGGGGCGGGCCGCCCCAGCAGATAGCCCTGGCCGTAATCGCAGCCCAGTTCGCGCAGGGTCTGCCGCTGCGCCTCGGTCTCGATGCCTTCACCGATGGTCTCGATGCCCAGCGTGCGCGCCAGCGACAGTACGCCTTCGACCAGCGCGCGCGTGCTCTGCACTTCCGGTCCATGCAGGCCGGCGATGAAGCTCTGGTCGATCTTCAGCGTACTGATCGGGAAACGGTGCAGGTAGGACAGCGCGGAGAAGCCGGTACCGAAATCGTCCAGCTGCACCTGGATTCCGCGCTCGCGCAGCCCCTGCAGGATGCGCAGCGTGTGCGGGCCATCGTCCAGCAGCGCCACCTCGGTGATCTCCAGGCGCAGCCGGCGCGGATCGGCACCGCAGCTGTCGAGCAGGCCGAACAGGCGGTCACTGAATTCGGCGGAGCGGAAATGCCGGGGTGAGACGTTCACCGAGACGTAGCCTTCGCCCCCCTGCGCCAACCCTGCGATGACCTGCTCGTAGATCAGCCAGTCGACCTGTTCGATCAGGCCGCTCTCTTCACCCAGCTCCAGGAACGCGCCCGGCAGCAGCAGGCCACGGCGTTCGTGCTGCCAACGCAGCAGCGCCTCATGACCGACCACTTCGCCATCGGACAGGCGCACGATCGGCTGGTAGAACGGCACGAAATCGCGGTTGTTGATCGCACGACGCAGGTCGGCCTCCAGGTCGAGGCTGCGCATGGCCTGCTCGCGCATGTCTTCGTCGAAGATCGCGCAGCGGTCATGACCCTGCGCCTTGGCCCGGTACATGGCCGCGTCGGCGTCGCGCAGCAGCTCTTCGCCGGTGCGGTAGCGCGGGTTCCACAGGGCGATGCCCAGGCTGCCGGACGGGAACAGTTCGCGCCCGGCGATCCACATCGATTCCTGCAGCGCCAGCAGCAGGCGCTGGCCAAAGTCCAGCGCCTGTGCCAGGCCCTGCGGGCATTGCAGCAGCACCGCGAATTCATCACCGCCCAGCCGCGCCACAACGTCCTCGGCGCCAGCCATCGATACGATGCGCTTGGCCACCTCCACCAGCATGCGGTCACCGGCAGCGTGGCCGATACTGTCGTTGACCAGCTTGAAGCGGTCCAGGTCGAGGAACAGCACGGCGAACACCGGCCCACCATCACGCTTGGCCAGCGCCAGCGCATCCTGTAGGCGGTCCAGCAGGTGCAGGCGATTGGGCAGGCCGGTCAGCGCATCGTGCATGGCCTGATGGGTCAGGCGCTGCTCGGCACGCAGCCGCTCGCCGATCTGCCCGAGCAACTTCTCGTTGACCTCGGCCAGCTCGCGGGTACGTTCTTCCACGCGCTTTTCCAGCTCGGCATGCGCCGAGCGCAGCCGTTGCTGGTCGCGCTGACGGGCCAGGCCGGTACCGATGTTCTGCGCAACGAAGGTCAGCAGGCGCTGGTCATGCACGCTGAAAATGCTGTTCTCGCTGTAGCTCTGCACCACGATCGCGCCGACCACTTCGTCGTCGCGCAGCAGTGGTACGCCCAGCCAGCAGTGCGAACGCGCACCGGATTCACGCACCTCGCCACTGGCCAGCAGTGCATCGATCTGCGCGCGCGAGGCCAGCAGCGGGCGCCGGTTGCGCACCACGTATTCGGTCAGGCCCCGGCTGAAGGGCCGTGGCGCGCGGCTGGCATTGTGCTCGTCCACCGAATACACGAAATCCAGGCCGTTGCCGGCCGGGTTGACCAGGGCGATGTAGAAATTGCGCGCGTCGAGCAGACGCCCAACCACGCCATGCACCTGTCCGTAGAACTGGGCCAGGCTGTCGGCTGACATCGCCATCTCGGCAATGTTGTAGAGCGCGGTCTGCAGCTGTTCGGCGCGACGCCGCTCGGTTACTTCGTCCTGCAGGCTGTGGTTGGCCCGCTGCAGTTCCTGGGTACGCCGCTCTACCTGCTGCTCCAGCCGCACCTGCGCCTGGCGCCGGTCCATCGCGGTCTGCACATGCTGCGCAACGAAACCCAGCAATGCGCGCTCAGCCTCGCCATAGCGGGCCGCCTGTTCATAGCTCTGAACCACGATGGCACCGCATACACGGCCATCGCGCAGCATCGGCACGCCCAGCCAGTCCAGGCTTTCCGGCCCACGCTGCGGGTCGTGCTCCTGTTCCATCACCTGCGCCAGCAGTTTGCGCGAGGGACCACTGAGCGGTTTGCCATGGCGCAGCAGCGCCACGGTCAGGCTGCGCGGCATCTCGCTGGCGTCATGGCTCTGCGTGGGATCGGCGACGAAGTCATCGACCTGATCGGCGAAGTACAGGAACCGGATCTGGTCGCGCACATCGTCGTATTCCACGATGTAGCAGTTCTCGGCATACATCAGCGTGCCCAGCACACCATGCACGTGGCGCAGCATCTCGGGCATTTCCAGGTCGGCACCGGCCAGGTCTGCAATCTGGAACAGGGCCTGCTGCAACCGCTCGGCCTCTTCCAGTGCCTTGATCTGGCCGGCCTGGCGGCCGCGCTGCAGCGCCAGCTCCATCGCCTGCCGGGCAACGCCCCACCATGCCGGCGAAGGCACTGCGCCTTCGACCGACAACAGCAGGCGCGCACCATCATGTTCCCAGCCGTGCTGGCCATCGCCCGCGCCGGGTGCCGCCGCATCACCTCCGGCAGCCGCTGTCGGCCAGCCCCCCTGGCCACGACCGAGCTGCGGGTCGTCCCAGCCGACGCGGACCAAGGCCGTTTCCGGCAAAAGCGCATGCAACGCGCGCACCAGCGCCGTGCTCAGCACGGCCTCGTGTGGTGGCTCTTCCGCCGGTTCAGCATGCGTGGACAAATGACAATCTCTTGGCGCCGTCTGTGCGTCGCCTCCCCTGAGCCGCCGAGCATAGCGCGCCACCCGGGGGGCAATGGAAGCCCGTAAACCCCGAATCGTGCGCCCGTACGTTTTTCCTGCTGTCCGTAGCCCCTTCCGAGCCATGACCCTCGCCCTGCCCGCCCCCGCTACCGGCTATGCGCCATCGCCTGCAGGCCTTACCCTGTACGCCGTGGAAGCCAGCGCACTGCCAACCGATGAAGCCTTGATGCTGGCCTGGGCCGGTGGCGACCTGCGCGCATTCGAAAGCCTGTATGCGCGCCATCGCAAGCGCCTGTTCGGCTTCCTGCTGCGGCAACTGCGCGACAACGCGCTGGCCGAGGAGATCTTCCAGGACGTCTGGCAGCGGGTGATCAGCGCCCGCGCCGGCTGGCAGCCCGAGGCGGCGTTCAGCACCTGGTTGTTCCGCATCGCGCACAACCGCCTGAATGACCATTGGCGTGCCGCCCGTCATCGCCCCGCCGCGCCGGCCGACGCCGATCTGCGCCTGGCCGCGATCGAGGATGGGCAGACCCCGGAAGGTGAGCTTTCCGAATTCGAACAACGTCGCCGCATCCAGCTGGCGATGGAACAACTGCCGCCGGAGCAGCGCGAGGTGCTGCAACTGCGGCTGGATCAGGAACTGAGCCTGGAGGAGATCGGCCAGATCACCGGCGTAGGCCGGGAAACCGTGAAATCGCGGCTGCGCTATGCGATGGACAAGCTGCGTGCGGGATTGAACGCATGAACCGAGACGAACCGCTGACGCCGGAAGAACGCGAGCTGGCCCGGCTGCTCGGCCGTCGCGCCGAGCAGGCACCGCCCGCCGCACTGGACGCCGCCATCCTGGCCGCGGCCCGCGCTGCCGTGGACGCTCCGGCTGCCGATGCGGTCGCCTCTCCCGAGGCGCCGCGCACGCAGCGCACACGCCCGCGTTGGCCGGCGGTGTTCGGCATCGCCGCCTCGATGGTGTTCGCCATTGGCATCGCCTGGCAGCTGCGTCCGGAACCGCCGCCGGTTCCGGCCGGTGAGGCCGCTGTTGCTGCGGCACCGGCTGCGGCAGAAGACGTTGCGGCTGCCGATCAGGCCGCTGACAGCAGTGCAGCCGACAGCGCGGTGGCGGCTGCGGAACCGGCCGCTGCGCCCGCAGCGCCCGAGGCAGGCCCTGTTGCCGCTGCCCCGGCACCGGCACCGGCCATCGCGCGCACGCGCAAGCCTGCGCCGGCCGAGACCGCTGAAGCGCCGGCCCAGGCTGCACGATCGATGGCTGCAGATGCGGTCGCCGATACCTCCTTTGCGGCCCTTCCGCCCGCTCCGGCCGCAGCGCCGCCTGCGCCACCGGCCCCCGCCGCCTACTCGGCACCGGCACCGGCATTCGCGCCGGCAGCGTCCGGGGCGCTGAAAGCACGCACGGCCGCAGCACCGGCAGCCAATGCCGCCGAAGTCGAGCGGGCGCAGGCGCTGGACCGGGTAGAAATCACCTCGATGAAGCGTGAGGCTCCCAGCCGTTCCGCACCAGGCATCATGCGCCGCGGCAGCGATGCGGGCCTGAGCGCGGACGCCGTGCAGGCCGAGGTGGACGCCGACGCACGACTGCCGCGTCGGCAGTGGCTGCAGAAAATCCGCACACGACGCGACGACGGCCAGCGTGATCTGGCCCGTGCCAGCCTGGAGCGTTACATGCAGCAGTACCCGGAAGCGCGCCTGCCACGCGACCTGCGCCCACTGCTGGACGACTGAAGCGGACGGGAATACCCGGCAACCCCGTAGAATGGCGGGAATGCTCGATACTCTCGCCCAGCCGGTCAGCCACACGCTGGAAGTCAAACACAGCCGTTTCATCGCCCAGGCCGCGCCGATCGACGGCGCCGCAGCGGCCATGGCGTTCCTGCAGCAGGTCGCGGTGGCCGATGCCACCCACAACTGCTGGGCCTACCGGCACGGGCAGGACTATCGCTCCAGCGACGATGGCGAGCCGGCCGGCACGGCTGGACGTCCGATCCTGGCGGCGATCGACGGCCAGGGTTTCGACCGGGTGATGGTGGTGGTGACCCGCTGGTTCGGCGGTATCAAGCTCGGCGCCGGTGGCCTTGTACGCGCCTACGGTGGCGCCGCCGCCGAGTGCCTGCGTACCGCGCCGCGCCTGCCGCTGGTAGCGATGGCCCGGCTGCAGCTGCTGGCCGGCTTCGAGGACCTGGGTACCCTGCACGCCACCCTGCCCGCCTTCGGCGCCGAAAAGCGAGATGAACAGTTCGACGCCAACGGCGTGTGCCTGCGGATCGAATTGCCTGCCGATCAGGTCGACGCATTGAAAATCCGCCTGCGCGACGCCACCCGTGACCGTATCCGCATAGAAGACGACGACCAGGATGACTGACAAGGACGACGCCCCCGCTTCGACCCCGCCGCTGCGGCGCCTCGGCAGCCTGCGCACGTTGTGGCCATTCGTGCGCCGCCATAGCGGGCTGTTCACCGCCTGGCTGCTGGCCCTGGCGGTGTCTTCGGCCGCCACGCTGAGCCTGCCTCCGGCGGTGAAGCAGATGATCGATCATGGTTTCAGCAGTGGCGGTCAGATCAACCGCGCCTTCGCCCTGCTGATGCTGGTGGCGGTCGTGATGGCGTTGGGCACGGCCGCGCGTTTCTACTTCGTGTCGCTGCTCGGCGAAAAAGTCGTGGCCGACCTGCGCAGCCAGCTGTATGCCCACCTGATCCAGCTGGGCGCCGGCTTCCACGACCGCAGCCGCAGCGGCGAGCTGGTCTCGCGCCTGACCGCGGACACCGAACTGCTGCGCAGCGTGGTCGGCTCGACCATGTCCGTAGCATTGCGCAGCACGGTCACCGTCATCGGCAGCCTGGCGATGCTGTTCGTCACCAGCCCGCGGTTGGCCGCATGGTCGCTGCTTGGCATTCCACTGGCGGTGCTGCCCATCATCATCGGCGCGCGCAAGCTGCGCACGGTCGCGCGCAACAGCCAGGACCGCATCGCCGATGCCAACAGCCTGGCCAGCGAGACGCTGGGCGCGGTGCGCACGGTGCAGGCACATGCACGCGAGCCATACGAACGCGGGCGCTTCGACAAGGCGCTCGGTGATGCCATCGGCGCCGCCCGCCGCCGCATCGGTGCACAGTCGCTGGTCACCGCCAGCGCCATCCTGCTGGTGTTCGGCGCCATCGTCGGTGTGCTGTGGCTGGGCGCGCACGACGTCATCGACGGCCGCCTCAGCGCCGGTACGCTGGGCCAGTTCGTGCTGTATGCATTGATCGGCGGCGGCTCGGTGGGCGCGCTGGCCGAAGTATGGAACGAGCTGCAGCGCGCGGCGGGCGGCATGGGCCGCATCGGCGAACTGCTGCAGGAAGACATCGAGATCCGCGCGCCGGCACAGCCGCACGCGCTGCCGCAACCGCTGCGTGGCGAGATCCAGTTCAACGACGTGGTGTTCCACTACCCGCAGCGACCGGACCAGGCCGCACTGGACCACTTCAACCTGCACGTGCGCCCGGGCGAGACCGTGGCGCTGGTGGGTCCGTCAGGGGCGGGCAAGAGCACGGTGCTTTCGATGCTGCTGCGCTTCCATGACCCAGCCAGCGGCCGCATCGACGTGGACGGCATCGACGTGCGCCAGGTCGACCCGGCCGAGCTGCGTGCACAGCTGGCGCTGGTGCCACAGCAGCCTACGCTGTTCGCGGCCAGTGCACGCGACAACATCCGCTATGGCCGCCTGCAGGCCAGCGACGCCGAGGTCGAGGATGCCGCACGAGCGGCCGAGGCCGACGGATTCCTGCGCGCGTTGCCGCAGGGCTATGACAGCGAGCTGGGTGAGCGCGGTGCCCGCCTGTCCGGTGGCCAGCAGCAGCGTGTGGCGATTGCCCGTGCGCTGCTGAAGGATGCGCCGATCCTGCTGCTGGATGAAGCCACCAGCGCGCTGGATGCACAGAGCGAACACAGCGTGCAGCAGGCGCTGGAGCGCCTGATGGCGGGCCGCACCACGCTGGTCATCGCCCACCGCCTGGCCACCGTGCTCAAGGCCGACCGCATCGTGGTGATGGACCAGGGCCGCATCGTCGCCGAGGGCACGCACGCACAGCTGCTGGCCGAAGACGGACTGTACGCTGAACTGGCACGCCTGCAGTTCATCGATTGATGACGTCCGGCTAACATCGGCGCGGCCAAGCTGGCCGCGCAACTGCAGCATCCGCTTAAGGAGGTGCACGATGTCGTTCCGTCAGTTCCCCGCCGTCGACAGCAACGGCGAAAGCCACATCATCATCGAGTTCAAGCCCGAGGCGAATGGCAGCGGGCACCATTCCGAAGCCACGCCGCGCTACGAGCTGGATGATGGGCGGCCGCTGGTGCGCGATGGCCGCGAGTTCACCACCAGTGGCGGCGAGTTGAGGTTGACGATTTGAGGTTCGCCGGGCATGGCCCGGCGCTACCGGATTTCATTCCGCCCCGCTCTGGTGGGTGTCGACCTTGGTCGACATGCTTTTTGCCAAAGGCGGTCGAGCATGGCTCGACGCTACAAAAAAGCATGGTCAATTTTTCACCAAGCATCTTGACAGCCTTGGCTTCCAAGGGCTGCGCGCGGTTATCCACACCTTTGCTCAGAAACCATCCACATCGCCTGTGGATGAATTCAGCCCAGCACCCGTCCGATGCCGGTGGCGTCCACCTCGGCCGCCGCCCGGGTGATCGCCGCCGGATCGCTGCCGGCCACGAATCCGATACGGAAATGCACTTCGCCGCCAGGCGTTCGCGAAGAATGGATCGACGCCAGGCTGATGCGGTGCTGCTCGAACACGTTCAGCAGCTCACGCAGCGAGCCCGGCCGGTCTTCCGGCAGGTGCACCGACAACGCATTGCGCTCGGTCAGGTCAGCCAGCAGATAACCCACGCGTTCGAATGTGTAATTGCCGTCCGCAAGCGCCTGCTCGCCGAAGGCATTGCGATTGGCCGACAGCAGCTGCTCCCGGAATGCAGCACGTGCACCGTCGTCACCCTGACCGACCTGCGCCTGCAGGGACTGCAGCTGGCCGACCAGCCGCTCCAGCATCGGCGCTACGTATGGGTTGCCGAACTGGATGTCTTCGTAGATCGCCGGGTTGAGCGACAGGATGCGCGAGATGATCGCCGTATCCAGCTCGAACGATGCCGACCGGTACGGCATCATCGCGGCCAGATTGCCCAGCTGCGGCTGGTACTGGCGCAGCACGCCGGCCTGGGCCAGGTGAGTGGCATGCACCATCGCCTGTACCAGCGCCATCATCTGGTCGTGGTGCTGCGGCGTGGCGCGCACGCACTCAGCCTGCAACGCCGTGCACAGCGTATCGACCCACGGCTGCCAGTGCAGCAGCCGCGCTTCGCAGACCACCATCACCCGGCCCTTCAGGGTCGGCGCCTTGGGCGGAGCGGTCATCGGGTGCAGGCCGACCACTTCGGCTTGAGAGGCCAACATCGCCTGGACCGGCGCTTCCTTTACCGAGGTCACGTCCAGCCACAGCCGGTCCTGCTCGCGGCCGGCCGACTGCTGCACGTACTCGGCAATCAGAGCCGGCGTATGCCGGATCGGTGCCGAGAACACCAGCACGTCGGCCTGCGCCAGCAGCTGTTGCGGCGTATGCGAGTCCGGATCGGCCGGATCGTGGCCGATGACCTGCAGCTGCATGTGCTGCTGGAAGAAGCGGGTCAGCCAGCGCCCATAGGCGCCGGCACTGCCGATGATGCCGACCGTGCGCGGCGTACGTTCGAGCAGGCCGCTCATGCCACGCGTTCGGCGCGGAAGCGCGACCCTTCGGCCAGCGCGGCAGGCGCTGCCGCGATCACGTCGAACTCTTCGAAGCCGTTGTCCAGGGTCGCCTCCAGCGCCGCGTGGGTGCCCGCAATCGCACGCGAGATCGCCTGCTGCATCGATTCGCCGCGCAGCAGGAACGACACCACCAGCGACATCAGCACGTCGCCGGTACCGGCCACGTCCACCGGCAGCAGGGGCGAGGTCCAGCGCCAGGTCTCCTCGCGGCCGACCGCCAGGGTCACCAGTTCACCCGGGTTGCCGCCCACGCTGTGCGCGATCACCCAGTGCGGGCCACGGTCCAGCAGCGTGCGTGCGGCGGCGATGGCATCGGCCTCGGCGAGTGCTGGCATGCCGGTCAGGCGATTCAATTCAAAGGCGTTCGGGGTCACCAGCCAGGCATGCGGCAACAACCGCTCTGCGAAGATCGCTTCCAGGCCCGGTTCCACGTAGGGGCCGGTGTGAGTATCACCGATCACCGGATCCAGGCAGTAACGCAGCTGCGGGCAGGCCGGCAGGATGTCGTCCAGCCAGTCGGCGAAGGCAGCACCGTTGGCCGTGCTGCCAAAGTAGCCGGAGACGAGCATCTTCGCCCGCTGCGGCAGGCCGCGCTCGTGGGTGCCCAGCAGCAGGTCGGTGAACCAGTCGGCGGGCAGCACACGGCCGCGGGTGGTGTCGTAGAACGGCGCATTGCTCAGCAACACGGTCGGGATCTCCGCCACGCGCACGCCGAGTGCGCGCATCGGCGGTACCGCGGCGCTGTTGCCGGCATGGCCGTAGACAAGTTGCGACTGGACCGAGATGACATCGATCGGCGACGGGCCGTCGGGCCGCTGGCGGCGGCCGTGGACCAGGTGGTTATCAAGGGATTCGCTCATGGCCGCATTCTACGCTCAAGGGGGTTTTCGGCAGGGCTTGCAGCCCTGCACCTGCCAAAGCTTCAAGCAACGGCAAAGGCAAAAGCCAAAGCGAGCTATCCGTGGGATGGCGGGGCGGTGTCGGAGTGCGGGGACGCCGTGAACCCGTCCATGGGGGCTTGGCCGCGGCATCCATGCCGCGGACACCCCGCACTCCGACACCGCCCCACCTTCGACAGGTTCACGCGGCTGTTGGTAACTGCGGCTGTTGTGCCGCACGGCTGTTGGTAGGTGTCGACCTTGGTCGACACATCTGTCAGACATCGAATGAATTCATCCACGCATGGCATGGATCTACCGTGTCGACCAAGGTCGACACCTACCAGAGCAGTAAGCCGTTCCGGCAGATCACGGAAAACTGTCGAAGGCGGGGTGGGGGGGGGGGGGGGGGGGGGGGGGGCCCGGGGGGCCCGGCCCCGCCCCCCCCCCGCGGGGGAAGGGCGGGCCACCC